>JBBQIT010000048.1:0-12851 GCA_038325205.1 Bdellovibrionota bacterium | reverse complement strand
CTGTCCGCGAGCTTCTCCGCAATGGGAGTTTGGTTCGCGGGATAATATTTCAACGTCGTTTCAAGTTCCGACTTTAATTTAGCAAAGATTTCTGGCGTAGGAAAATACGGATTCACGGGAATGCAGTAGTCTCGCAAGACTTCCGATTTTCCTTTGAATGCCTCGGATAGAACGCCGAAAGATGGTGTGTGTACGGTTTGGTCAAACAGTGACAAGTTGATATCGAAATTCATTTTTAATCCCCCCGGATGTGGCCCATGGCCTTCCCTTATATTTATGGGCTCGTGAATTCATATGTTCTATTGATATAAATTCACCAGAATCGAGTCTTTTTTCAGAATGATGACCCGCTAGCTTTATCTTCTGCCTGGGAGGGACTTGGGGCTAAGTGAAAGCCTCGATAGTTGGTATTGAAAAAAACAATAGGGCTAAGAAGCGGGGATTAAGTTGTAGACGCTTTGCGTTGCATCGAAACAATCGATAGCGGGGTGGGCTTCGAGTTGGCGTTTGTTTCGAAACCCTTGAATCGATTCATCTAGGTGGGGCGAATCGATGGACAAATGATCGGCGGAACTCTCTAACCCTTTGAGAGGCTCTTTGTTTGCCAAGACTAGCTCTTCTTGCGGGTGGTGACTGCGGTCTGCCGCGTATTCCCGATTGGCGAATATAAACTCTTCATTGCTGACCGTTCGTAACATCTCTCTAGGAACTTCATAGCGATTGATGTTTACGCTGTCTCCCCGACTTCCCCGCTGTATTTTTTTAAGGTCTTCGGGGGCAACAAAAACCGCATTCCCTTCTCGGTATCCCAGCACATAGACAGGAACGAGTCTTCCTTTTCCAAAATCGAGGACAAAACGTTGTTTTCTAATATTGGATTTTAGTTCGAATTCGAAACCCTCTGGCTTGAGCTTTTCCCCTTCCATCTGAATCACTTCGTGGGTCTTGTACTCGTATTTAAAATCAGCTCCCAGTTCAGGCTCCGCGTGAGGATCATAAATCGCTTCCCTGGTCCGGTAGTCTATCGCGATTTCACCTGCTTCTCGCCTCGCGTACCGAACGAAATCGGTCGTTTGTAGCTCGGCTCCGACTCCCAAAGGAAAGGTACGGAAGTCGAGAACGGGTCTTAGGAAGGTGCCGCTTCCTACACCGCCATTGGGGTGGGGCATTTTCCACCTCGTGGTGGCATCGCCATATTTTCGGGATACCGCGAGAAGGCGATCATAGGTGGCTGAAGAAATCGTTTGGGCGGGAATCTTAGAATCAGAAAAAGTGATCGTGTAGGGTTGGCGGTATTGCCGGCCTAAAACGGTGATGAATTCGCCACCGGACACCACGGCCCGAACTTGATGGCCGCCAGCATCAACGGCCGTCACGACTAGCGGATCCGACGCCCAAACAAAATTGGCAGAGAATAGAAAGAGTAACCAAATGTGTTTCAAACGAAGCGCTCCCCAAAGTCTCACTAGACATACGATTTTAACACAATGGGGAGCCTCAGTTTTTCTAATTGCTAAGCAGAAGATGACACAAAAGAAGAGCCACGACGCAAGCCAGTACGGGGCGAACGACTTTTGCGGCACCCTTTGTTGCGCAACGCGCTCCGATAAAGGCGCCTAGTAGGACTCCGGCCGACATGATGAATCCTTCTTCCCAGCGAACCAACCCCTTGGAGGCATAATTGCCGAGGGCGGTAAGTCCGGAGATGACGTTAACCAGTTTTGCGACCGCCATCGCCGGTAAAATCTGCATTCGAACCACAAATACCAGAGCTAAAAAATAAAAGGTTCCCCCGGCGGGTCCAAAAAAGCCGTCATAGAGTCCACACGCCAAACCCACGGCGATACAGCGAGGATCTAAGATAACCTTGGAAGCGGGCAAAGCGGGAAGGTGCGCTCTCTCAGAAACTTTTGCCCATCGATCTTTTTCCCAGACCACTGCCAAAAGCAAGGGACACAATAGGATTAGCATCCATTTGAAATAAACTACGGAGAGATACGGAGCTAGGCTACTTCCAAATAAGGCGCCGATGCCCACCCACAAACCGAAAGCAAAACCACGGGACCAATCTAGGTGGCCATGAAAATAGAATACGATGAGGGCCATCAAAGCTGCGGCAACACCGACCACTTTACTCGCCGCGATAGCTTGCACGCCAGCGCCCACTACAATAGATAAGATGGGAATGGTGACCAACGCCGCTCCACCTGCGATCGAATCGATGAAGCCAGCTACAGCGCCGCCTACCAGGAGAAGTAATAAAGGAATAGGTTCCATGGTGTTTGTTTAGTCTTTCGGGAGTGAAAAGGAAAATTGTTTCGTCGGCTGGGCGATAGTTAGGTAGTCGCTTACCTTAAAAATGATGGATTCGGTAAGCGAGCCGGCATTAAAAGCGATTCGATCATTCAATAAGATAGTATCGTCCACATAGAGATCAAAAGGCAGAATGGGTCTCCCAAAGGGAGGAACCGAACCTGGGACAAGTCCTGTCGCTGAGAGAAGCTCCTCGGGAGTGGCGAAGCGGCTATGTTTGGCGCCGAGCTCTTTTCTAATGGACGAGGAATTGAGACGGCAAGAAGCGCTCAAGACGAATAGGCAGAAAGTGCCGTCCACTTTGAGCAAAAGCGCTTTGCCCCCAATCGTAAGCGATTCGCCTCGCGCTAAAGCTGAAGCTTCTGACGTTCGCGCTGCCTCGTGGCTTTTGGTTTCGAAGGTTACCGACCGATCGGTTAGAAGTTTAATAATTTGTTTATAGATGTCCATGACTGCTGCCTACTGCCAAAGCTTTACTCGCTCTCGGGTATTGGCCAACATCGCCCAAGGATCCGAATGAATATAAACCCTTTGGAGCCATCTTTCAGAGACTCCAAACTTTGCTTTAAAGGGACTTCTTCCGTGAACGGCCTTTCGATTATTCACTAAGAGAAGATCACCTGGCTCTAAGTAGACTTCGCGCAATATTTGCGGCGAGTACAGCTCTTTCTCAAGTCGTTTCAAAGCGTCTTGTGCCTTCTCGGTTTTTCCCACCATGCTGTTTAGATCGATCCAAATTTCCGGGTGCTCCTGGGTCCCTCTGATGGCAGCCCCGTATTCACTCCACGGAGTGGGCTCCCCAGGTTTTGCAAAAGACTGAGGAGCTTGAACTCGGTATTGGGGCTGGCGGAGCATATGAACTATTTCCGCGGGTAGCATCGCCAGGGCTTCCTTGATCTCGGCTCCTGTCGTGGCTGCTTGTCGCCCTTCGTCACTTCGTAAGCAAAAGAGACCCAAAAAGTGGGGTCGAAAATTAAAATAGGCTGCCTCGACGTGGAATTTGAAATCGACTCCCGAGCCTTCATTGGAAAGCGAAGCTTCTCGGTTTTTAACCGGGCAAACGTTGTGAATCATCTCCCCCTCTTTCTCGTCTTCATAGCCAAAGACTTGTCCGAGGAGACTCGTGATGCCGATAAGACTCGTTTCGCTCACAAACGTGTGCTTATCGACGGCACGCTTTCCTCGCGGAGGAGTGGGCGGAAGGGATCTGTCGAGCGGCAGATTTTTAATGAGAAGAAGTCCGGGAGCGGTTAAATCGTTCCGGAAGTGGAACAGCTCGTGAGCCAAAGTTAGCGGAATCTCTCGCTGGAACGATCTGGCTTGTGCCATGAAATCACCCATCGTCGTGTACGGAGATTTCCCGTTAGTGAATTTGTCGACGAGATAATCGGAATTTTCTGGTGATAAATAATAAGAGCGAATGACGTCAGTCGCCTGACATTGATTTAGTTTCATCCCCAACCTCCAGTCCGGCCTTAGTGCAACCAGTGTGCCGACGGAGAGGAAAGGAATTTACGCACGAACCCCGCGTTAATCAAAAAAATGCCAGCCTGAATTATGACCGTCTGGCCGGTATCACCAAAAAGATGGCGTGAAGTTCGGACAGCTTACTTGCGTAAGCCTTCCGCCAGGGAGGCAGCGACGACAGAAGGGCGTTCAGCCGTTTTAATCACGAAGGAATTCAATTTTGGATAAGGGGCTAAATCGATCTTTACGAATTTCGCCCAGGTAAGCACTACGTAAAGATAAGCGTCGACGATCGTAAACCCGTTGCCGATTGGGTTTTCAGTGCCTTCAAAACGGGACTCTGCGATTTCAAGTTTGCGGGCCATGTTCTCCCGCGCTTTGGCTTTAATGGCGTTAATACCTGCTTCGTCCGTCGTGAAGTTGCCAGGACCAAACAGTGGCCCAAACCCCTTATGAAGTTCGCTCGCGATAAAGTTGAGCCACTCAAAAGCCTTAAACCTTTCTTTTCCGGTAGTAGGGAAAAGCTTGTCTCCGCTTTTGTTATTTAGGTACTGCAAGATGGCCGTGACTTCAGTGAGGGGGTATCCCTCGTCCGTTACGATGGTGGGGACCTGTCCTAAAGCGTTTAATGCTTTTAGCTCAGCCCAGCCCTCGGGGTCGCTCCCCCGTTTTAGAATTTTTACTTCATGGGGGGTCTTGGTCTCCTCAAGGATAATATGAGGAGCTAAAGCGCATGTCGCCGGAACCGCGTAGAGTTTAATCATGCGTCTTTTTTGCGACGAAATCCGAGTGATGTCAATCCAACGACAAAAAGCGGAAGGGTTGCCCCTTCCGCCTCCTGCAGTTCATTTATTACTTACGAAATGACTTGTTCAGCCGTGCACTCGACGGTGACGAATTCATTGTGTTCGACCGTTCCCGTGAAGGGACGAGGGCCGAAGAAAGGATTCGCTACCGAAGTCTGAACCAAAATGGTTTCAAACTTTTCAGCGGCACCGTTAGAGCCAAGGACCACAATCGGTAGTACGAGATTGTAACGGACGGTAGGACCATCGAGAGGAACCATGTGGTTGTCGACGCCTTGAACCAACGTTCCGATGTTCGTCACCGTGCGAGTAATCGCTGCACTGTTCAGACGCGCTTCTTCACCGCGAAAGGTAACATGCATGAGCGGCTTGCCCGTGATGCTAGTCGCGTCGTAGCTGACTTGAGTGTTTTGCTCGCCTTTGCAGACGAAGTGATTTGCTTGAATGTTGTTGTTCGAAGCAGCCATTGCTTGAACGCCAACAAGAACCGCTAATACCGAAATTAATTGTTTCATGGTTATTCTCCTCCAACCAAAGTTTCTGGTTCGGGACTTGTGCAACCGCTGTGCCAGCGAATTTGAGGCTAGAGGGAAAGTAGGAGGGGATTCCAAGGTGGAACTGGTGCCAAGGACCCAGTTCCGTTTGGCCCAAAAATCTAGAGCCGAGAGTTGAGGTAAAAAAAAACGGCCCCATCGGGGCCGCCACTTTAACTAGTAAAAATTATATTAGTGAGCCGTAGGAGTAATCGTTCCGGCTAAAGGATACGAGCCGCCTAAATTAGTAAGCGGATAGTTTCCTACCGTTCCTGGATTATAAGGAACGTTTTGAATCGGAGTCGTACCTACCGTAGTACCATTGACCGGAGTAAAAGTTCCGGTTGGTTGGCCAGTCGAAGCGACTGGGAAGTTCACTGGGTAATTGTTAATCGGATAATTATTAATCGGATAATTAATCGGGCTGTACGGCAATGGATATTGTCCAGGAACCGATTGTCCGCCGGTCAAATACGATCCGCCATTCAATGGAGGATACGGAGTTCTTACGAGCGGGTTAACTTGAGGTCCCCAGGGGCTTCCAGGCGCAGGCCATTGCGGTCCACCAAATCCAGGGCCTCCGAAAGGACGATAATTTGGATTCGGGATCCATCGGCCGTTAACCCAAATTCCTGGAACTTGCGCCACGTTGGGCGTCGTCGACGCTCTGGGTGTGCGAATCGTAACCGTTGTTTTCGTCGGTATCGAAGGCATCGGCGTATAAGTCGAAACGTAGCTGCTCGTGTACGGCGTAGGCTGCGGGTACATCGGCGGCGGAAACATTGGGGGCGGAGGAGGCGGAGGTCCATAAGGAGGACGGCCACCACCGTAACCACCACCACCGAAACCTGCTTGAATAGGCAAAGGGGGAGGCGGCGGAGGCAATGGAGGCGGAGGAAGTGCCACACCTGGAGGCGGCGGATTACCCGCGGGAACATATGGGGGAGGTTGATATCCCTTATTGTAACCACCATAGCCACCTAACCCAGCCATGCTATAGGGCGGCTTGGCGTAAGCGCCATTACCTGATCCATATCCGGGAGTTCCATAACCACCGGCAGATCCACCGTAGTAGCCACCGCAGTTAGTTCCGTAACCACCGACACAATTTCCTTGAGAGCCGGCAGGTCCATTCCAATTCTTATTGGCGGCCCAAGCGCCTTTGTCTGTCTTCTCATCAAGCTTAGCCACGCCATCGGTCGCTTTGGGATCTTTGAGGCCCGAAACGTCGTCCTTTTTCGGAGGATCGATTCGGCAAAGATTCGCATGCGAAACGGCTTCGACATCTTTTTTCTTGTTGCTGTCTTTAATCTTTTTGGCGAAAGCGATCTCATCTTCACTTTTCGCTTCGACTACATCAGTGGTGGGAGACATGGTTTTGAAAAGCTTGGCAAGTTTATCTCTAACTTCCCAATCCACCGCAAAATCTTTTCCCGATTCTTTCTTGTCGGCGCCGTCCTTTTTCCAAGTGAAGTACTTCTTGATTTCACTTCGGCAGGTATAAAGATCAGAAGCATTAAAGGTCATTTGGAACTTATTCTCAGCGTTCGACCCATTCAACATTTCAGAGTCGAAAAGCTTCTCGGCACAAGCTTCGATCATCTTCGTGGCGGCAATCGCAGAGTCGTCAGAACCGAGGCAAGCTTTGGCGGCTTTAGCGCGGTACCATCGAGCGCGTTCCAAAATAGTGCCAATCTCGCCAAGGTCTTCTTTCGAACCCTTAAAGGTGATGACGCCATTTTCTTCCACAGAGCTTGTGTCTTTAATTAAATCTGGATTACCTGCCCATTTCTTCAATTTGTCGGCAGGAACCGTAAAGGCGGGATAAGCATCCCGTTGCCGCTGTAGTTCAGCGTCAGCTGGCTTAGCATGGTCCGCCGCAGCCGTAGGCGCATCAGGGGTTGAAGTCTTAGAATCCGGAGCCGCGTGAGCGACTCCGCTTCCCATGACTAGTACAAACACCACCAACAATTTCTTAACGTTCAACATTACAGCTTCCACTCCCACAAGTACGCATCTTCTAAAGACGCGCTATTCAATAAGGGCCCCAAAATAAAGCACGAGACTGATTGGCTAGAGATCAATGCAATGGCTGTTCCATTTCCCGTATTCGGCACCAGTCAACACTTGGACAGTGTATTCACGCGGTTCAAAGTTGTGCTTTTTTAGATCAGTGTGAGGAGTCTTCAACGGGCTAGACGCTAGGCGCGGAAAGCACCACTGCGAAGTGGACTTCCTGTAATTTTTACCGATGGCGCGGCTCGATATTCCGTTTTCGAGCTTGGCTAAGTTGGCTCATTGATTGCTTTAGTTGCTATAGGAAATCAACTTAGGGGGAGAAATGAAAAAGTTTATCGTCGTCTTAGGGCTCATTTTGCTTGCGCCTCTTTTAGCGAGCGCGGATGACAGTTGCAAAGCCAAAGCGCAATCTGATTATGACGCCGCCATCAAGAGCTGTGATGCCGGAACCGCGCAAACTCAGTGCAACTATTATTATCAAATTAACCAGGTTATCTGCGGGGTCAACTGCCAGTACTTTTACCAGACTAATGAAGTGAAATGCCCTGCTACGTTGGACCAGGCCTGTAACTACTACTACCAGGTGAACAGCGTGGTTTGCGGCAAGGGGTGCCAGTATTATTACCAAACCAATGAGGTCGCGTGTCCCTCTAAAGCTAATCAGACTTGCAACTACTACTATCAAATAAATAGAGTCATTTGCGGCAACAATTGCCAGTACTTTTACCAAACCAATGAGGTCCGTTGCGTTGATAGCTCGTTTGCTTTAACTGGAGCGGGATCGTTTTCGACCCACTCCGCAGCTAAACGCTAAGACAGAGGGTATCAGAAAAAAAAGCCCCGCTCAGTTTCCCGAGCGGGGCTTTTAGATCAGATTAAATTGTCTCTTACAATCCGAAGCTCATACCCGTCATGAAAAGGAAGGTATTGAATCGCGTAGTAATGTTAGAGATTTTGTCTTGGTCCAAGATTCCGACGGAATATCGACCGTTCAACAAAATCGCGAGATTCGGAGCGACATACCACTCAAATCCGCCGCCCACTTGAACTCCGATATCGAAGCTATTGAGTTCGTCCTTAAAGGAGGAGCTTTGTCCGCCTTGGGTCGCTGATCGGTTGATAGCGAGAGAGACCACAGGCCCACCAAAGAAGACGCCTTTGAATACGTCACTACCGTATTTTCCTTGAATCAAAAGGGGCAATTCTAAAGTGTCATAGTTAACGGTCGTACCGGAGCTCTTTCCGCCCTTTTGGACGTACATGATTTGCGGCATGAAGGACCAATGCTTGTTCCAACCGAACTCAACAAAGCCACCTTCGGCGAGTCCTACGCGATCATCGGTAGCGAGCGTAGCGCCACTCGTCGAGAACGACATGTGCGACACGGACATACCGGTTAAGAATCCGATATTCACTCGAGACGTCGATTCGACGGCAGGAGCGGGATTGGATGCTGCGACTTCCGCGTGAGCGGCGACAGTGAACAAGCTTAATAATGCAATGACTGCGAATTTCATTTTAGGTTTCCTCTACACCATAATTTACCCAGTGGACGATCCACTTGGGGATGCATGCCTGTTTTGCAACGGGTGTGCCGCTTCTCTTAGGCTGGGAATACGGAGAATACTTTCGGTCTTCAATGAATACGATCCAGCCACCGTGGGCAGAAGTAGGCAGGGCGAGGCTACGTCGAAATGTGTTGTCTTGTTCTGTTGAGCCACGTGTCATGGGGAACGCCCCGGAAGCGTTGAGAATTGTTTCGCGTCATGTGAAATATGTTAATTGATTAAGAGTTGTGATCATCTGCTATCACCTTTCTTGCTCACAGCGCCGATAAATTAGGTAAGGGTTTAGTATAAGAGTAGATACTGTTTTACTCTGGTACACGCCCGCTAGTCTTCATCACCAAGAAAACAAAGCTTTAATAGATACGCGAGGGGAACCTCCTTGTGAAAACGTTGATGCAGTTTGCATTTTGCGTTTTATCGTCGATATCTCTAGTAGCTATGGCTACTGAGGAACATTCAGCGATCACGGCTGCGCAATCGCTTGCGATGCAGGAGTTGAGGCAGCACTGTGAAGCTTGTCACGGTTTGGGTGATCTCCGTTTCATTAACAGCGATGATGATCAAGAAATGTGGGACTACATTCTTTCTACCAATGTTCCCAATACGAATAAGCTTTGGATCAAAGCGATGATTCCAGTGTTAAGTTGGCCCTCTGACGAACCGCCTCCTTTTGATCAGTACATGGATCCTGCGACCAAAAGCGATTGGATGCCTCGGGGCTACAAACGCATTCCGTTCGCGACCGATACGGTCGATACCACTTCCTTCGATGCCATTGGGGTAGGGAGCCTTCTTTTTACACGTCACTTCATATTGGGGACGTTATCCCAAGCCGTAGCTAACCTTCCCACCACCCCCCAGACTCCCTAGAAGGTTTCGACAAGCTAAGCCCTTGTGCTTTATCGGAAATCCTGCGCGTCCTTTACAAAAAAGCACGGTCGTACTAATATAAAAGTATGCGTAAGGGTGAATCTACAAAGCATTCGATCTTAGACCAAGCGGTTCAACTGGCCAGCCAGACTGGCCTTGAGGGATTGAGCATTGGTGCTTTGGCTACACGCCTTTCGCTTTCTAAAAGCGGCCTGTTCTCCCATTTTCGTTCCAAACAAGCTTTGCAGCTTCAAGTCCTAGACGCTGCGGCTCGCAGGTTTACAGAACTAGTGCTTCGCCCCGCAGTACAAGCCCCGCGCGGCGAAGCCCGCATTCGAGCTTTATTTGAACGCTGGTTATTGTGGGGCACTTCAAGTATTTCTAAGGGCGGATGCCTATTTGTCGCAGCTTCTATCGAGCTAGACGACAAGACGGGGAAGGTAAGAGACCATTTGGTTAAGCTTCAGAAAGATTGGTTTCAAACGCGCGTTCGCGTTTTTCAGACGGGAATTGAGTCTGGATACTTGCGTAAGGACGCTGACCTGGACCAACTCTCGCATGACCTTTTTTCGATCATGCTGGGTTGTCACTATGGCGTGAGACTACTTAAAGATCCCAAAGCCGAAATGCGAGCAAGAATAGCTTTCGAAAATCTTCTAGATACGGCGCGGGCTACGCCCCGGCCCCAAAAAGTTTAAACAGAGGTGAGTGATGAAAAAGCAACTTTCCGCACGGCCTAAAAAAAGCACGATCGTGCGTTATCGCGACAAAGTGAAAGTGGGAGCCACGGCCACCGCCATTCGCCTCTTAGATTCTGTGCTGCCGGAAGCGGCGGCCAAATGGGCTGAACAGATGTATTTAACTCCGCCTCGTTTTCCAGCTCCCTCCCAGGAAAAGAAGTTTATGGAGGCAGCGCACCGATCTACTTTCAAGACAGAGCGTGGCAAGTCGGTCGTTGTGTGGTCATGGGGAGACGGGCCGACAGTGTTTTTGCTTCACGGGTGGGCCGGACGCGGAGGCCAGTTTTACCCATTCGTCGAGCCGCTCATTCGAGCTGGCTATTCCGTCGTTGCCATAGACGCTCCCGGGCATGGACAGACACCGGGAGTCTTGTCCTCGGTCGTGGATTTTTGCGATGTGCTGCGCGAAGCGGTCGATAAGTTTGGGCCCGCCCATGCGGTGATCGCCCACTCGCTCGGAGCCGCCGCCACTATTTTGGCCCTGCGCCAAGGGCTTAAAACTAACCGTGTGGTTCTTATTGCTCCTCCGAATAGTCCGGAACGCTATATCGATAATTTCGCCAGGCGTTTGGGAGTGTCAGAAGCGACTAAACTTGCGGTCACCGCTCGGTTGGAGCGTCGCTATCAAGTAAGGCTCGACCAACTGGAGATAGCCAGTTTCGCCAAGGAGCTGACCACCAAAGCCCTTATTATTCACGATCGTAATGATAAGAATGTGCCGGTCCAAATCAGCCGGAATCTTGCCCAACTTTGGCCGGGAGCGGAGCTGCTCGAAACGGTCGACTTAGGCCATACGCGTTGTCTCAAGGACGCCAAAGTCATCCATCGGGCGGTGTCATTTATTGAAAACCTAGCCCCCCGAACCCGCAAGGGGCTTCATCTACAGGTCGTTTGAAGAGGGGGGACATCCCATTTGATTGACTCGGTCCATTAGTGTTATAAAAATAGCCTCTTATTTGACGAGGGGTTCTAATGGCTAACGAATTTGACCTGTCCCATCAAAGAATTACGGTGAAGAAGATTCTTCGCAACGTGGCTCCGGCCAAGTTCTACGAAGAAGCCCTTCGCAACGAAGAAGGTTCTGCCATCTCCAGCATGGGGGCCTTAGTGGTCTCTTCGGGAGCTAAGACAGGTCGAAGTCCCAAAGATAAAAGAATTGTAGACCACTCAGACAGTAACAAGAATGTCTGGTGGGGCGACATTAATATCAAATTGGACCAACACGTTTTTCTCATCAACCGAGAACGGGCCATCGATTACCTTAATACCTGCCCTCAAATCTACGTGATCGACGGTTACGCGGGATGGGATCCCAAATATCGCATGAAGATTCGCGTTATTTGCTCTCGTGCGTATCACGCCCTTTTCATGCACAACATGCTTATTCGGCCGACCGAAGCAGAGCTCAAAGATTTTGGCGAACCTGATTTTACTATCTACAACGCCGGAAGATTCCCGGCGAATCGCTATACGCGAGAGATGACGTCTACTACGAGCGTCGATTTATACTTTGAAGAAAAGCAACTGATCATCTTGGGCACCGAATATGCGGGCGAGATGAAAAAGGGCGTCTTCACGTTGATGAACTATTTAATGCCCAAGCGTGGAGTCCTCTCCATGCATTGTTCGGCCAATTTTGGTAAAGCCAATGACCTCACCCTCTTCTTCGGCCTTTCGGGAACGGGAAAGACAACCTTATCCGCAGATCCTAATCGCCGGCTAATTGGAGATGACGAACATTGCTGGTCGGAAGACGGCATCTTTAATATCGAAGGCGGCTGCTACGCCAAGTGCGTAAATCTTTCAGCAGAAAAAGAGCCAGAGATTTTTAACTCGATTCGCTTCGGTACTGTCTTGGAAAATGTGGTCTACGATGAGAACACTCGCGTCGTCGACTATGATTCGGTAAAGATCACCGAAAATACTCGGGCGTCTTATCCCATCGATTTTATCCCCAATGCCGAGATTCCTTGCGTTGGCGGACAACCGAAACAAATTGTGTTTTTAACCTGTGACGCTTTCGGCGTATTGCCCCCGGTCAGCCGTTTGACCCCGGCGCAAGCGATGTACCACTTCATTAGCGGCTACACTGCGAAAGTAGCGGGTACGGAAATGGGAGTCACCGAACCCCAAGCCACTTTCTCAGCCTGCTTCGGAGCTGCCTTCATGGTCTGGCACCCCAGTAAGTACGCTGAGCTTCTCGCGGAAAAGATCCGCGCCAACAACACCCAAGTTTGGCTCGTTAATACGGGCTGGTCGGGTGGCCCTTACGGCGTAGGAAAACGAATTCCTCTAAAAGCGACCCGCGCTATTGTGGACGCTATCAACAACAACACCCTTAGCGATATCCCGACGACCGAGGATAAGCTTTTTGGGTTTAATGTACCGAAAGAGTGCCCTGGCGTGCCTACGGAACTTTTGCAACCACGCAACACCTGGAAGAGCGGCGCCGAGTACGATCAAAAAGCCCAACATTTGGCCGAGCTCTTTAAAAAGAACTTCGCCAAGTTCGAAAAGGGTTGTTCCGAAGAGATC
>JBBQIT010000047.1:0-13088 GCA_038325205.1 Bdellovibrionota bacterium | reverse complement strand
CACCAGCCTGGCCGCGAGATCTAGCGGCGCTTTGCTCAAAAGGAGAGTAAAAATGATCCTCAATCCAAAAATCATGCGTTCACGACGATGGATTTCGTCGGTGGTTGGCATCGGTACCCTCTGTCTACTAGCGACCTCGGCGATTGCTTCGCGGAGTGCGGTACAAGATAGGGTTTTCACTCTGGCCGACGTACAACGCCTCAATCATGAGGGGGGAACGATTCCTCTCAACATCAATGAAAAGGTGGTGGCCGAACTAAATAGGTACGTAGGAACTCCTGAAGGCCGAAAGTATATTAAGAATGGCCTTCGCCGCATGGAGATTTATCGTCCGCTAGTAGAAGCCGCGGTAAAAAACCACGGAGCGCCTATCGAACTTATGGCAGTGCCTCTCATTGAAAGTGGTTATATCGACTACATTGGTCCGAACTCATATGGGGCGGGGCTTTGGAGTTTCATCGTGCAGACGGCTCGCCGGTATCATCTGACGGTAGATGGTCATACTGACGACCGATTAGATGAAGTGAAGGAGACCGAGGCTGCCATGGAATATTTAGCCGATCTCTTCGGTTACTTCCATGACTGGCGTTTGGCTCTGAAAGCGTACAACGAAGGTGAAGGCCACGTGAAAGCGCTGATCAAAGAATACGATAGCGAAGACGCGTGGGAGCTGGAGGACCTAGCCGAGAGTAAAGAGCATTACTTGGCTAAGTTTACGGCCGCGGCGCTTATTCTAAGAAATCCATCCCTAGTTAAATAGGCGATTGATGGATATGGGAAAGCCCCGCCAGAGACGGCGGGGCTTTCTGTTATTAGGCTTTACGCTTGAAAATAAAAATAGCAGTCTCGTTTTTCTTACCTTTGTCGAAATTCACCCACTCCTGTTTCAAAGTATTCGAGTCAGGCATCGTTAACGTTAAGCCATGCATATGCATCTCTTTCGATGATGCGATGCCATCCGTGCCTTTCATTTCAAATTGGATCGACGTGGCATCGGCCTTTTTCATAGTCATGTGAGGATGATTACCGATAGCGCAGTAGTGGGTCATTCCAAGCGTCTTACCTTCTTGATAGTAGATCGAAACCATTTCGTGTGGAGTTCCCGGTCCTAATTTCTCCGTGATCGCCGTTCCTCCCGAAGTCAGTTCGTAAACCACCTTAGTGGGAACTTCTTTTCCATTTTCGGTCATCGTCCCTTCCCAAGTACCCACCAAACCCTTCAAGGTTTGAAAGTCTTTCGGCATTTCGGGGGGAGTCATGGGTGGATGGGCCACAGCCAAGGTTGAAGCCATAAATAGCAGGGCGGTAAAACTTCGAATAAACATCTTGGATTCTCCTAAATTGGTTTTTGTTAAGTCGTGAGGGATAAGTTTAGCGGAGCGCTAACGGAATATCCTGAAAAAAATTGAAGCTTTGCCTCCCGTCGCCCGCTTCCGACGGTCTTCCCAGCAGCTCCTTTGCTGACAGCCATTTCCGAGGTAGACCAATCCCCGGCCCTATGCTAAACCCTTAAAATTCAACCGCTTCCTAATATGGAGAGGTGGCCGAGCGGTTGAAGGCGCACGCCTGGAAAGCGTGTAAACCCGAAAGGGTTTCGAGGGTTCAAATCCCTCCCTCTCCGCCATTCAATTCGCCGGCGAATTGAATCCTTAATTGTTAATCCATAAGCATTAATCCTTAACCCTTTCCAAATCCCCAATTCACGACTGTCTAACTCCCTTCCATTTAGTCACTTGAGATCCATTTTTCACAATTTTTTCTAGGCTAACGCTATGGCACTTAGCCTGCATATCATTAGCAAACACTTCAGGTGGGGAGTTGCCGTAAATGTCGCTAAAAACTCTGTTTTGGACGAGCCTATTCTTTCTAGTAATTGGCTTGCCGGTCCACGCCGAACAGAATGCTGCTCCGGTGAAGAATGCTTCAACCAGCGGGCATAAAGCGCCCATCGCTGGCTCCGGAGCAAAACTCAACTCAGCCCTTCCCTCGGAGCTCAAGGCTCCGATCTGTAACAATCCCGACGATCAAGTCTTCGACTACGAGTATGTCGACCATGTTGAAGGCCCGGGAAATAAAGAAGTTTGGGGAAAGATTAAATTCTCAGTTAAACAACCTAAACAAAAACCTTTCGATAAGCTCTCTCTCGAAATCGCGGTTGAAAAAACTCCGAATGCACTGCAGTTGGAATTCAATGCCATCGCTGCCGTTCGCACAATTTTAGAAGAGCGAGTGAAGGGCAAAGAGTTTTTTGAAGTCCTGGGTGATCCAAAACCATTCACCCTTTATGGTGAAGATGGAAAAGTGATTGAACAGCCTTACGTCGAGACCGACAGCGGCCTTATCGAACCTACCAAGGTGACTTCGGCCAAGCAAAGTTTCGACTACAAGCCCGAGGAAGGTTCGAATCTCGGCTCAGATTTACACCTCTTTATGGCTTTCGGTTCAGGCCGTGCCGCCGCTGACTCGAAGCAAGTCATGGCCAAGATCGGCTTTAAGACGATCCGTTGCTTTGATCAGAGCAACAATGCGTGGCGAGTTATTGCCGCTGGCAAACCCGACTTCGAGCAACGTATCGATATTCGCAAGAAAGTCATGGCCGGCACTCCGGTAAATGATACCTATCTTGTCAGAAATCCCCGCCCGAATAAACCTGATCTGGCCGTCATGCTCGTTGATTTTTCAGCGAAACATGCCAAGTCCAAACTTTCTGACGACAAGCTGCGTGAGGAGCTCAAACAGGTAGTAACCACTTGGGCCGCAGCCCACAAAGTTCCCGTCGACAATGAAATCACCGATACTATCTTTCAACTCGCTAAAGAGCTAATTCAGACTCGGCAACTCGGCCGTCGATAATCCGCACCGCATTCTCTTCCTAGGGCTGCGCCAGGTGTTGCTGAATTAACTTCTCGATCACTTCAACTAGCGTGACACTCGGGTCATTGAAAGTCTTGGCGTTCCACGTCTGACGCGACTTCAAAAGCAATTTTCCGTCAGATCCAACGACGTACGTAAAGGGAGGAAACGCCGCTTGAAGGAAACCGAGCTGCAAAAAGTTTCCGAGCAGGTGATTGCCTCTATCGAGAACCACTGGATGGTTGACGACTTGATTCACCTCAATAAATTTCAGGTATCCTTCCGTGCATTTAGCCACGGCTCGAAATTTTTGAGCCTCTTCTCCTATTTCGATAAGCCAACATGCCCCGGCCTTTCGCGATATAATTAGAGACATGTTCCACCACAGGATTGATCGCGACACACCAACCCCGGTTATCTATCACTGGCTTTTACTGGCCTTTTTGGCTGGCGACGTCAATTCAGGTGGGCTTCTCGCCTGCGGCCGCTTCGTCTCACATATGACAGGCTTTTACACCCTCTTTGGCGAGCACGCCGCGCGCACGAGTTGGGATGAAGCGATAGGCCTGCTTTCTATTCCGCTGTATTTTCTTTTCGGCGTCATGACATCGGCCTATTTGGTCGATCGACCGGTACATCTCGGTAAGAAGCCCCACTACGTGATCGTGATGTCCTTAGCTTTTGTGTGCCTACTTTCCGCGGCAATATTTGGAAACTTCGGATGGTTCGGACGCTTTGGAGAGACTCATCTTAGATCTGATTACTTTTTGTTGGCGTTGCTGTGTATGGCGAGCGGCCTTATGAACGCGGCAGTGTCCTGCGCTTCCGGACATTCCGTACGTATCACTCATATGACTGGGAACACGACAGATTTGGGAATTGGAATCGTGCGAGTATTGTCTTTACGAAAAGGAACTACGCTTAGAGAAGACGAACGAAGAGCGGCGTGGTTACGGTTCGGAATTATCGGCTCGTTTGCTTTTGGCTCGATGGTGGGCGCTTCGCTTTTCCTGCGTTATCAGTATTTAGGCTTTTTGCTTCCCGCGGCTTTGGCGCTTTATACCGCTGGCCATGAAGGCTTTACTCATCGGGGCAGCTTTGGAGGGTTTGCGTTGGCAATGCGCTGGCGTCGAGAATAGTCTTTCCAAAAAAGATTAGCCCCTCAACGTTACACGGGACTATCGCCTAACGCAGCTCACTCCGTTACGGTCTGTGCCTACGACGCCCAGGGGAACGCCTCCCAACGCGTTAATGCCCCCCGAACTACCGGGAATTAGAAGAATCGATTAAGCCTGGCCTTCCTACTATTTTTGAAATAGTAAGGGGCCATGGCTTTAAGCGTTTCTTGAATTCTTGAATAGGTCGGAGGAAGCAATGAAAGTTATCGTTTCGCTTTTTTTGGGGCTTTTCGTATTCGCCCTATCCGCAAAAGCTGCAGCACCCATCCCCTTCATTCCCGACCGAACGATACTCGTAACTCAAGAAGACCGGGGCGAGGCTCCTCTAAACTCAAAGTACTACTATAACGTTTATGTTTTCTTGAATCAGGGGAAGCAGCTTTCTCGAATCGCCGAAGTCGCGAGTTTCGAAGAGAGTCAAAACTACGTACTTCCCGCTTTTGGTCATTTTTTTGGAATGTCGCCTACTCACGGAAGTATAAGCGAATTATTTCCCACGCCTGAAAGGGCCGACCCATTCTCTTTTGATGTGACGAGTTTTGCTCCGGCGAGTCTGGGAAAGTTGATTGCCTTAAGCCGTTACTCTCAAGAAGCGACTTCGACGAAAATTCAGCTTATCTCTCGGCAAGAAGATAAGGAGAGGACTATCGCTAGCGTCCCCTTTCACACGGAGCCTCTTTCTTCAGAAACCGCGATCTCTTGGACCCCTGGCCTATGGGTGGACGACCGAGTCCTAATTCAATCGCAATGGCTTAACGATAATTCATTCCTGGTGATTTCCTATGCGAACCTCTATCAATTCGATAAAGATCCCGTGAGCGGAAAATGGAATCAAACTTTAGAGGTCCCGATTCGCCACAAAGAGGTTGAAGTGAATACCAGGCAGGGAGGAACGGCAAAATTACCCGTTCAATTCCTCAAAACTTTTATCAGCGCAGGAAACTACACTTGGATTTCGGCGGAACTTCGTGGAATCCAGGCCCTTCCGCAAACGCAGTCATTAAACGGAACGGTTTTAGTCCGCGTAAATATGAGCTCCGGAAAGCCCGAGATAGATCGTTCTTTCTCAGCGCCTGAAACTGGCTTCGGACTTCAATTCATAGATATTGATGATAAGGGAGAATTAATCCTTCGATCGCACTATGATTTACTTCGGAGTAGTGCGACGGCTTTAAAACCTGAAGTTTTGCTTTCCGGCTTTTTTGAGCCTGAAGCGCTGGCCAATCGATACGCGGATTACCGCCCTACTCCGCTTTTCTACAGCAAGATTATTTCAGTGAAGAACCTGGCGGCGAAACCGCGCTTAGCTAAGTAGACGCTTTTTTGGACCGTAGCTCGGTAAATAACGCAGTCCAAAGATTGTCACTTCGACTAAACGACGAATTTTACATTGGAATCGATGGTATCTTATGGCTCGAGAACTACTCCCAAGAAGCGGCGGTAACGAAAGCGCCAGGTATCCCAACCCACCGTGGTTTCTTCGTCTGGATAAGAAAGATAACCCGGCAAGAACAGCCAATCGTCGTCGATAAGATTGATAGGATATCTTCCGGCACTCTTTGGCTCGGGAGTAATGATTATCCATCCCGAAGGATCTACGATTCTTCGATCGGAGAGTTCTACTGAAGTATGGCCAGTAATTAGCCCCGTCGCGCTGGTCGCATTCCCGCCAAAAAAAGGCCGACTGGGAATTCCCAAAGATCTTAAAAGAATCCAAGCGTAGATCGCTTGCCATAGGCAGTATCCTTCCGCTGCCTGGATATTCGCTTCCAAAGGGACCACTAGCACATTGTGATGTGAGGCAATCGGTTCATGTTCCACAAAAAGTTCTTCAAAATCTATGCCTTTAGGAGGCGTGTCGGTATCCGACATTTGTTGCCAGGTAAACGCGGGCTCTTTTTCTCGTTGCTCTTTGTTGCGAATGACCGGGCCCATCTGATTGGCGACGTTTCTCGAAATTGCCTTGATGATAGCATCCGGAGATTTATCGTTCTGAGTTAGCCATCTCACCGACACTTTGGCGCGCTCGATCTCTCGATACAGCGGCGAGCCGGGAGTGAGATCAACTCCTAGGAGTGTGCGATGTCGCATCCCATCTCCAATAATAAACCGAGCCGGCACAGGATCCGTGAAGGAGAGTTTGGTGAAATCGAATACACTGTCTTTGGTTCCCCGACGTGCCGTCGGCACCTCGGAGTAAAGTGTGTACGGCTCAATTTTATCTGGCTTCTGAACTTCGTAACGATGGTTGACCGCAAAGGCGGTTGGCATTTCCCAAGGAAGATTGGCGAGTAGGCCTCGATGGATAAGGTAGCGACGTTCGAGATCCGCCACACTTCGTAGGACCCATTGGCCGCACCAAGAACCGGTAGGCGGCGTTAGCGAAACTGGTCTTACCTTTCCGGCAAACGCAGTCCCCCCTATGAAAAGCAGTAATGCTAGTAAAGCTTTCCCCAACATGTCCTAAATCCCCCTCCCGAGAGGATTCGTCTCCTATTACGCTCAGCATAAGCATGAAGGGTTTTCTATTTCAAGGTGTGTAAATCGGTAAAAACCTGGCAGAACTGGTAGAGATCTCCAGGCCATCTCGCAGACACGTAGTTACCATCCCGAACGACCCACGAGGCACGGCGATCAGAGAGGGTGTCTCGAAATAGCCCAGAAGTTTTTCGCCAATATTGGGGAGCCTCTTTAGGGACGTCTAGAAAATCAGAAGTGCTGGCCAACAAACGAGAGACTTCTTGCTGAGTGCTCTGATAGCCGAAAGGTTGCCCCGGCAATTCGGGATAAGTGCGGTAGTAATTAGGATCCCAGTATCGAGTGAAGCGCGTGATCGAAGCGGCGGACTTTTCTAAAGCCCACGTTAGTCCTGTGGTTTTTCTTCCATACAGAACAGAGCGACCCGTAACCCCATCTTTGCTTCGGGCCGCGAGTAAGACACCATGGCAAATCGCGGCCACAGGTTTGTCTAAACGAAAAAACTCGGCGACTACTTGCTGAAGCTCGGAGCTTTCCAAATACTCCCGCATGCCACGAGCCCAATGGCCGCCGGGGAGCAAAAGACCGTCGTAGTCCGACACCTGGATCTTTTGCCAAGCGATTGGGTTGCTAAATTCAGCTGACGATTTCATTTGTCGGTAAGCACCGCGAGCGTCCTTCCTTGCTCGTAACATGAGACCGACTAAAGGAAGTTTTTGGAGCCCGGGAATTTTTCCCCAGAAATCCAGGCCCTGCCCAGTCAACATGAGCGGGTCCCCTTCCGATGGTTTTCCATCAGGAGTGGCAAAAACAATGTTTAACCCATGATCGGTTAAATATCGCCAGCTAATGGCGGCTTCGGAAGGATCAAAGTCTCGCGAAGGGAGAGGAACTAGGATTTTCTTTGCCATCGCTCACCCCGTTAGACCTCGTCGAGGCGATAGTAGTAGCCCGTAGGCATTTTCGGATCTTCTTTTTGGAAAAGGGCGAAAGAAGCTAGTTTGGTCCGCTGTAAGAAAAAGCGGACCGAAGTCCAGAGCACTCCGATTCCATAAATGACGGAACGCCTAAAATTAATGCTGGAAGCTTCGGGCATATATTTGGTCGGGCAAGAGATCTCCCCGATACGAAAGCCGTGGTAGACCGCTTGCGCGAGTAACTCATTATCAAAAAGAAAATCGTCAGAGTTTTTCCAAAAGGGAATTTGTCGAAGTGTGTCTGCTGAATACGCGCGGTAGCCCGTGTGAAATTCCGAGAGTTTCGAGCCCAGCAATAAATTTTGCGTCGCCGTTAAAAACCGATTCGAAAGGTATTTATAAAACGGCATCCCACCGCGAATCGCGGTACCTCCCAAAATGCGCGAACCCAATACCACATCGTACTCGCCGCTTGCGATCATGGACGCCATCGCGGGAAGCAACTTGGGAGAGTATTGGTAATCGGGATGAAGCATGATCACGATGTCGGGATTGGTTTTGAGAGCTTCCCCGTAACACGTCTTTTGGTTTCTGCCGTAGCCAAAATTTTGGTGATGCACAAAAGTAGGAAGTTGAATCGAGCGGCTTAGCTCTTTGGTGTTATCTTGACTACCGTCATCCACAAGAATGACGTCGTCTACAATTGAGCGATCGATCTCCTCAACCGTCCGTAATAAGGTTGCCGACGCGTTGTAGGCCGGCATAACGACTGTAATTCTCTTCCCTGCTAGCATGGGCGAAATAATAGTCGAGATGGGAAATAAGCCAAGATCCTATTTTAACGGGGCTTCAACGACCTCTGTCGTAGCACTCCGAGGGTCCTCAGGGTGTACATAGCGAACGATAACAGGCACGTTAGGTAACGTTTCTTGGTCCGGTGTTCCAAAATAGAACTGACGTAGAAATCGGTAGCTGTGAGCATAGGTTTGAGCGTGATAGGTCTGAGGAATAATTGGATTTTCAGGGTAGTAATGACTAAAGACCCGGGCCATCTCGATTTGGTTTCTGAGCGTCGGCCCATACCGATTGGCGCGGTTCCCGTCATGGAGATGAATACTTACCGCGAAGCCAATGGTGAGTGTTAGCGTGGAAGCGGCGTAGGCATAAAAGAGCTTTTGTGCCCATTTTTTACTCCATAGCTCGCTCATCCCGAACCAGACCAAAACCAGGCCGACAATCCAAACGGGGTTGTAATAATGCGGATGGCTGATAAGAGCCGATCTGAAACAGATCCACCAATGGCCGAGGAATGCGAAAACAGTAAGACTGGCGAGTAAATACTTAGGGTCTTTGATCTGACGACCCCGATCCTTCCAGCCTTTGATCGTAATCCTCGCAGCTACATATAGGCCATAGAGTGAAAAAAGAAATGCTCCGGCCGATAGCACTGCCATGAGCCCGAACACGCCTTTCAAGACGATGTTATCGGAAAAGAAAAACCAGTAATTGCCCAGAATATATTCGAACGCCACCGCTGTAAAAAGCCGCGCTAGATAAATCGCAAACCAAAAGGAAGCGAAGCTGCCGTGGACGGGGAAAGGCGTGTAAGCGTCTTTGAGATACCAAAGGTACGGGAAGTTAATTAAACCAAAAACGACAATCGCTCCCACTACCCATATCCAACGTTTCAATAGCTCCCTCCAGTGAAATACCATCACATGAAGCGCTATCATCCCAACAACTCCCAACGCCATTAAATGAATCGAAGTCGCTAAAGCCGCGGCAATGGCCATCGCTATCAAAATCCAACCTCGAGGTTTCTGCGAAAACACCAAGGCTCCCACAAAAACGAAGCCCACTAGAGGCGCTAGAAGGATATTGTCCCAAAGGTCACGACTGTATCTCCATAAATAGGGGCTTATCATGGTGATGATGCCGCCAATGGGAACTAGAAAAGTAAATCGCTTCGCCAACCAATAGACAAACCATCCCATCGCCACGGAAAGCAAAATCGTCTTGAAAAGAATAATGGCGACAAGGCTGTGGGTTACCTTCAAGCAAACTTGGTAGAACCAAATCGCAATCGGACCGTAAGCGATACCGCGAGATCCATTCAGAGCATGCACGGGCCAGGTATGTTGGCTATTGTGATTGAGCGCCATCTCGAGCATAAAGGGCTCGTCATCGGTCATCGAAATATCCATCGGCCATAGCAAACGCAATGCACCCAGGATAATGAGGAGAAGAAGCAGGATTTTTCGATTGTGCGCCATCTTTACCTAAGTTGGATGTTTGGGATGCTCGGAATGGGAATCAACATAATATTCCACCGCAATCGCAATACTCTTTCGTACGGGCTGACTTACGAAAAAGACAACCATGGCAGCGACCGCGATGGCAACTCTCGCGAAAGGAACATCGCGAGGGGTCACCAAAAGCATGCCCAGGATGAAAAATCCGGTAAGGCCTGCGGTGGTCATGTACATGAAAAACCAGGTATCGTCTTCGCGGGAACGAATCTGACAGCCGCAAAGCTCGCATCTTTCCTTCAGGATCATCCACTCGCTAAAGACTTTGCTTTTCCCACATTGCGGGCATTTGAGGAAAAGTCCCCGTTGCAAACACTGTCTAAACATAGGCCCCTATCATACGTTTCTTTTGGAAATGCTCAAGGCGCCCGAAGACCCTTGCTGCGCTTGACTATATCGTCGTAAACCTACACTCTGCGATACGAATGGCCCCTACAAAGCTCCCTTTTGAATTGCTATCGACCGAACCTGGCACTAAAGCACGCGCTTGCCGGTTTGAAACGCTTCACGGCGAGGTACTCACTCCTCAATTTATGCCCGTGGGAACGCAGGGTACCGTCCGCGGGCAAACGCTCACGACGCTCACCGAGTCGCGGAGCCGAGTGCTACTAGCCAATACCTATCATCTATGGATTCGGCCCGGCCTCGAGGTCTTTCGACAATTCAAAGGGCTCCATAATTTTATGGGGTGGAAAGGACCAATCTTAACCGACTCTGGGGGCTTTCAGACGTTTTCCCTCTCTAGTAGCCGCGACATGGACGAACACGGAGTCGCCTTCACTAGTCTTGTAGACGGCGTGAAGCGGCTTTTAACTCCTGAAATTAGTATCGAGGCTCAAAGAGCCATCGGGAGCGACATCATGATGGTCCTCGACCAGTGTGTCGCTTCTACCTCAAATTTTGAAGTTTCTAAAAAAGCTATGGAATTGACCCACCGCTGGGCCCACCGAAGCCTCGAAGCCCGGCAAGACTCTCCCCAAGCGCTCTTTGCTATCGCTCAAGGGGCGTCTTTTCCAGAACTGCGCAAAGAGAGTGCGAGCTACTTGGCCGAACTTCCTTTTGATGGCTTTGCTATCGGCGGCCTCGCGGTTGGGGAATCTCGAGAAATGAGAGAAGATATTACCGAACTCACGGCGAGCTATCTACCGGAGAATCGTCCCCGCTATCTAATGGGGGTCGGCACTCCGATTGACCTTCTGGAAGCAGTCCACCGTGGTATCGACATGTTCGACTGCATTTTGCCGACCTCATTGGCCCAGCAAGGAGTCGCATTCACATCGAGAGGCCGAGTGGATCTCAGACGAGCCGTTTACGAAAAAGACGAAGGGCCGCTGGACAGGGACTGCCCTTGCTCGACATGCCAGACGTACTCACGTGGGTATCTTCGCCATCTTTCTAAATGCAAAGAGATCTTGGGCTGGCAGCTTATCGGCTATCACAATTTATGTTTTTACCACTCGCTCACGGCAAAGATGAGAGAAGCGATTCTTGAAAAAAGATTTTTGGCCTTCTATCAGGCTAATCGAGAAGTTCTGGCAAATGTGGATACCGACTTCCCTCCTTCGCCAGGTCCAAAACCTCGGCACCGCGAAGTTGCTACAGAGCTCGGCGACTATGTAGTGATAACCAGTGAGGCCGGTGGTTATGCCTTGAAACATTCCACTTCGAAGGAAGTCTTTCATTCGGTAGCGGGAGCCGACGCTGAGGCCAAAGCGCTTTACGCCGACCAATCCGATTTCAAAAGGCTCTGTGGAATGGGCACGGGCGAGATCGTATTGTGGGATGTAGGGCTCGGAGCCGGTTCCAACGCGATGGCAGCCATCAATGCTTTTGAGGAGTTGGAAAATCCAGGCCGTCCCCTTCATATTGTAAGTTTTGAAATTGATCTCGATTCGTTCAAACTAGCCCTTCGACACGCCGGACGTTTTCCTCATCTCCAACACGCAGCCCCTGCCACTCTTCTTAAAGAAGGCGCTTGGAATGGAAAATCTATTCGATGGCGTCTTGTGGAAGGCGATTTCCTTCTCAAGATGGACGAGGCGCCCGCGCCCGAAGTCATTTACTTCGATCCTTTCTCCTACAAAACCGATTCCGATTTATGGACTTTAAAAACCTTTAAGAAGATCTTTGCCTGCGCACGAAGAGAAGAAACGCAGCTATTTACCTATTCGGCTTCTACCGCAGTACGAGCGAAATTGCTCGCCGCCGGTTTTTATGTCGCTAAAGGGATAGGTACAGGGCCAAAAGCCAATACGACGTGGGCTTGCACCAACTTTGAAGTGTTCCAAGATAAAGCGAGCCTTCTTGATGCCGAATGGTTGAATAAGTGGGAGAGAAGCCACGTGAAATTTCCGACGGACATTGATCCAGCGCATCACGAAAAATTCGGCGCGTTGATCCGAAATCACCCCCAGTTTCGTGAAAACGGACGCAAATCAGCGCAAAACGCGCCAATCAAATTAACCGACAATCAACAAGTTGATCTTTTTCTCAGTTGATTATCCACAGTTAGAATTTGAGCACCATAATCGCGATGCCAAAGATCGCAAGTCCAGTAAATAAAGCGTGAGTGAGTCGAACCGATTCTTTGTTGATCATCGCGGCCATCGGAATTACCCAAAGCGGATAGGTTGAGCTAAGCGCTGACGTCACTCCTGCTTTCGCGTAAGTGAGACCCACCGATAACATCATCAGTCCTAAAAAAGTTCCCACAAAAGCGCTAGCCGCCATTCGTACAGAAATATTCGGATTTTTTATGATCCACCGCAGCGGAGAATAATCTCCCTTAAACACCATCCAGCCGAGGAGTAAGACGACTCCAGGGACTAAACGCAAAGTAGTTCCCCAAATCACCGAAGTTTGCGGGAGGGCATTACGAGCAAATACCATCGCACTCGCGTGACTCAGCGGTATCAAGAGAAGCCAGATCACTTTCCAATTTCGCTTGGGACGATCTTCGCCTTTTTTTCGTCGTTTCACGGTTCCTGCGATAATAGCGCCCGACACTCCAATGGTAACGACCACCATTCCAATAATTTCTTGCGTCGAAAGTCGTTCGCCTAGAAATACGGCGGCAATGATCGCCGCAAATGGCGGCGCCAAACACAACATCGCTGAAGCAAGTTGCGGCCCATATATTTTTAGAGCGATAAATAACAAAGTGTCGCTAATCGCGAGCCCCATTACCCCGGAAATCACCAAATCGCTAACGATGCAAAATTTCCTCTGAATGAGACCAGCCGATTTCCATTTAGTGAGACCACCTGATTTCCACGGAATGAGACCACTCGATTTCCAATAATTGAGACCACCCCCGGTAGCGCCCAAAACAGCATAGATTGCCCTATTTTAGG
>JBBQIT010000046.1:0-13235 GCA_038325205.1 Bdellovibrionota bacterium | reverse complement strand
AATCATCGGAGTCGCCTTAAACCCTTGGGCACGGTAGGCAAACCACTCCCACCCTTCGGCTACCTTCTTATTCTGCAAATACTTTCGGATAGTCGCTTGGTAGCTTCCCACCGCCGCTGGATCGACGGTGCTAGTAGGCTCCGTCTCCGCGCTCGCTACACCCTCAGTTAGAAGGAGAAGGGCGCAGACAGTTATCGATAGAAAGCGTCGCATTCTTTCCATGATAAAGCTCCGTCTTATTCAAGAAGCCATTTTTCCAACTGGTCAGCGGCAATAGGAGCCGGCTCCGACTGGGCAACCTTGTTTAAGGAGGTGCGTTTAGCGACGCTACCTTCATAGGCCGCGAGAAATCGCGATCGCATCAGAGTATCGGTTTCGATGGGGCGAAACTCCTCTAGCGCGTTCCCTGGGTTAATCGAAAGCTCTTGTTCGCAATATTTTTGAAAGTTAGCTACCTGAGGCTGCGGAGGAAATTTAATCTCGGCTAGCTTCACGTAGGAAATGACGTCGGCCGGCCAGAGCACGGTCGGATTGTCTTTGGGATAATCCTTCGCCCAATTTGCTTTGTTTGGGGCAAGCTTTTCGTCAGAGGGGCGAATCTGCGCTCGGAATGAGAAGCAGGCTCCCTTCGTCTTGATATCCGTAGTCAAGTTTTCCGTTAAATAGGTTTTGCTTCGCAACTCCGCTTGAATGAGCAATATCGTCTTCTCTACGCCGTCACAGGGCACCACAGAAAATTTGGCGACGTGATCTTCGCCGAAATGCAACGCTGCCTGACTGTAATAAGACATCTGCTGGAAAGAATCGATGTGCTTAAGACCCTTAATTAAGTGTTCGGTGATGACCGGATGTCTAACCGCAAAATCGAGTTTACCCATCTCTCGATTGTCTCGATAGATAGCCGCGTTCGGAATCGGGAAGGTGGCTCCCGTAGCAAGATTCCAATCTTGGTTGCTATTTTTTGGTTTGGTCGAACCCATACTTTGGATATCGAACTTCTTTCCAGGGACTCCAATCACTTTGGCTCCAAAACCAAAAACGCTGGGGAGGTGATCATTGGCATCGCGACCAGGAAATCCGTTGGAGAATCGTCCGAACATGGCATACGTGGCGGCTAACTTAAAGAAGGCAACATCGACGACGTCCTTCGGCATGTTTTGGGGGAATGTCTTGAAAGTTCCCTTGAGGCAAACCCCTCGAGAATGGAAATCTCGATTGGCCGGCTTGCCCAATTCCACGAATTTGGAGTCCACCATCTCGCCTGCGTTCTTTTTGATGTAATCCAAATCATCCTTTAGGCCGGCATCTGAGGCCAATGGGTCGTCAGCGAGGAGGGTGCCTTGGAGCAGTGAGATGAGAAGTGTTAACAGGGCCAGGTAGTGCTTAGTCCGCTTGAAGAAATATACTACTTTCAAAGGTTTCCCGCTTGTCTCGCTCGCTACTCTTAACATCTCTCACCTCCGTTTATACTATGCGTCATACCGCTAATCTATTAGCGAAGGAAAGCAAAGAATGGCAGGTGGACTCAATTGTACAACTCCGAGACACATCTGGCTGCCTACCCGGGGCGCACCCGCTGGCCGGAGCCTCGGTCCGCTTTTTCTATTGGGGCAAGGGTTTAGCTGCGCCCAACGTTCGACATTGGTCTGCGATGTAGTTAGCCCCTTCCGGGCACGCGTCCATCGTCGCCTGAAAGAGCTCGAAGTCGGAGAGAGTTTGCCAGTGGGGGACGGTCATCAGCTTTCGGACTAGATTATCGCGTTCGAGGTCGGTGGTATAATTGACGGTGAATTTTTGTTGCTCCAAATCCGCCTTCATATGCTCTTTCGCTGCAGCCATTATGTCGCTGAAAAGGCCTTTGGGCTGATAACGATAAAGCACGCGTGCCAGGCGCTCTTTCGCCAATGCTAAATCGCTCCTAACAAGTACCGAGTCCGGATAGCGACCCTTAAATTCGGTGGCGTTCCTTCCTTCGACCAAGGGAGGAAGATCGGTCAAAGGGGATAAGTCTGCCAAAAGTGTCTTTAGAAGTTGGACTTGAGCTTCCCACGTCGGCAACGCATATAATGCTTCAACTCGAGCGCGAATATTGGTTAACACTGATACCGCGTGCTGATTCCATTGCCGTTGTCGCTGCAAATAATTCAAAAGTACCGCGCGATGCCGTGCTCGCTCAGTAACGAAGAAATCCGTTACTGAAAGCTCCACAAGGGGAATTCGACTTACCATTCCCGGGCCATCGTCGTGTTCGAGCGATATATTGGCCATGACTTGCCCGTCTTGCGGGAAGAAAAATAGAGTGCGAGGCTCTTTATCCCCGACTGTGACAGCTTCGATTTCCAGCTCGCTGATTCGGAGACTGGTTCGAGCAATATGTTCGGCCCCCCGTGCGCGCTCGTCTAACTGTAGTTTCATCGAGCGATGAATATCCGCCTCGGTCTCTCTAAATTCGGCCATGAGGCTGTCACCAATTCCATCGCGGTAAGCGAAGTCCACTCGACCGACTAGAAAAAAGCCTTGGAGTTCTCGTTTTACCCTCTGGAACATGGCTTCATCTTCGGCATCTTCATCTTGGGCATCCATTTTCGGCGCCGGTTCTTCGGCCGAAACCACCAACACCTTTTGTTCGCGCAAGAGATAGGTAAGAAGAGAATTCAATTTATACTTCAGCGATATTACTTTGGCTCGGGTTTCATCGTGGCCCAAACTCGAATCGTAGAAACCTAGAGGGATATTGATTGCATTTTCAACTTTGGGAATGTCGCCCGCGGTGTGGCCGTAGAGAGGGAGATCCATTCCCGCCATTTGATAGCTGCTTACGAGAAGGTGGCCGTCTACTTCATGGCTATAAGATTCATTCGACCGCATGTTCCAAAAGATGCCCGTGAGAGGAAGATTGACCCACCGATTTTGCGGGGAGAAGGAAGCCAGTGAAGCACTGCTGCTAAAATGAGTCTCCAGATCGATAACACCCCAAGCGTTCCGCTTCTGCAGCTCCCTAATCAGGGGGTTGAATCTATTATTTTTAAGCGCCGAGGGCACAATACGAATCACTCGACGTACTTGATTGTCCAACTGGTAGCCCCCTCGATTTGTTATCGAGAGTGACATGGTCGGGAAGGCGTGGACTTCGTGAGGAATGAAATTTGCTCTGAGATAGTCGCTCACCGTCGCCGCATATTGGGATGGGTTTCCTATCTCCTTAAGTTTAGCTTTTTCAAGCTGCTTCCGGAAATTCTCGAGGACGGCAGGAGAAGTGTCCTTGGAGGCATTCTGCAAATCAAACACATGATTCTGAAACTGGATGAGCCTATCCAACACACTTTCCATGTTGACGTTGGACTCATCGATCCATTCCCTTGTTTCAGGCGCGTCGAATTCACTAATTCTTTTGAGTCGGGTCAGCCGAAAGTTGCGCGCGCGGGCCTGAGAAATTACGTGGCTGGCACAGCCGGCTTTGCGATAGGCCAAAATTTGCTTAAGCGCGAAGCGCAGCGGATTGGCTTCGACCGAGGCCGAGACCACGAGCGCTACTAAGAAAAGTCGGCTCCACTTATCGAGATTGAACACCATACCTTTTAAACCTTTATTTGCTACAGGGGACGGAGTTTCTAACACAAAAGCGCAGGCAGTTTCCAGAGGGAAAAGGATTTTTTGTATCCAGTCGTTCAGCTCAAACCGATCAGATATATTTCGGTAGTTCCCGCGCTTTACAGGCGATGGTTTAATAAACGTATCGTCCTAGCTGTTTGAAAGCGCTTACCAATCCGAAGAACGGACAGTGACAAAAATTGTCATCTATTCCGTTTCGTCGAAAAGAGGTGAAGGAGCGGCGCCTTATTAACCCGAAGTTCTTTTATGTTTGGGTTTTTGGTCATCGCTTGTGTGTTGCTCGGCGGGAGATCAAATCTTGTAGTCGCCGCTGATGAGCAAAGTCCTCTGCAGAACGATTACGCCGCATCGAAAATCAATAATCATCCAGAAAACGCTTCATCGTTTCGAACGCCGCATCGAGATGGCTCGAGTCGACTCGATAACGCCATCCCAAAGTATTTTCGATATCATCAAGCACTTGTCGTCGGAAGGTCATTCCTGGAAGAGAAGCGTGTGACAAATGTTGTTGAAGGCGCGCCACCCTATAAAATTTAGGGTCCACGTCGTGCGTGATGCCGCCGTAAATTTGGTGAAGCGCTTCTTCCACTATCGGGTCTCCGGTATTCACCGCCATTTCCTTAAATCGCGCTAAGAATATTTCCCTTTGATGGAGGGTATGGAGATCGAAACCATTATAGGAGTGGTCCGCAATGCGGCTACCGTCCCGAACCCAATGGAGAATATCGTGCAAAAAATATGTCTTGGGAGACATTCGTTTCTCATCGGCATACTCGGCCATCGAGATAACTTGAACCGGAAAAATTCCGTATACGCTTAGATCATTGATATCCCTCCCGGTCATACGCTGGTAGGTAGCGAAGGGAAAAAAATCTCGCCGATCCATTAGCGACTCGAAGTCTTCTTGAATGGCGGCGTGACTCGCCAAAGGGGAAGTTTGGGTTTATAGGGATTGATGGCATTAAGGTAAGCTATCGCAGCACCGAAGACTGCCTTCTGATTGATCATGTTGTCTTGATTAACCCGTTCGAAAATTTGGGTGCTTAGCTTTCGGAAGAGGACAACATCCTCGCCACTATCTCCATTTACCCTGAGATCCGCATCTAGAGTGCCCAGAAGCTCGAGGCTTTGCCTACTTAACTCCAAAGGAAGGTCGTAAGGGACAACCGAAGGATGAGTTTTTCGCCAAACTAATATTTTCTTGTAGGTCTTAATCGTTTCTTGCGCGTTGAACTTCACTCGGGGGAAGGGGGTTCGGGGTATCCAACCTCGCAAAGCATATCCACAGAAATAGCCCTGGCTTTTCCAAAGCGGCACCAAAACAGACTCCTGGGAATAACCAAATTGGGTTATAGAAAGCACAAAAAGCAGGGCCAGAGACTTCACTCGTTTCATCACTTCACACTCTAAACAAAACCGCAGGGGAAAATTCTTTAGCACACCCCATGATGGCGATCAATCCTCGAGCAGATTTATCGAGTGTTATCAGGGAGTGCAAGGTTGCCGAGTGCTTCATTACAATTCGGCGCTATTAGTTGATCCGCCATGGGTTGAGCCGAGCGCGTTCTATTGCGAAGTCCGTGACGGGCTAAGGAGAGACCATTGCTAAACATCCGAATGCCAGTCGAATAGCTGACCAGCTTAGTGCCCCAATGAGCTGCCGTGCTTACCCAGTCCCTGGGATGCTGCAACACCATATGGTACCGAGGGGCAATAACGGCTCCTCCCTCGCGAAGAAAGCCGTCGCCCAATTGCGACACGGCCTTTTGTCCTTTTGAGCCCGCCGCAAAAAACGGTTCAGCAATTACCAGAACGGAATCTGGAAGGGCAACTGAGACTCCGCTGGACCAAAGTTTCTCTCTCAATTTGCTGGCTTCGATTTTTGTCCCATCCGCAAAGACAATGAACTTTCCCCTGCGTCGTGCCATGAGATCGATCCGGCCATACTTTCCCTCTAGCGCCTTCAATTGGTTGATGAGATCGTCTGGATTATGGGCGAAGATCACAGAAGCTCCTGGAGTTAGCGGAGTTACCCCGCCTCTCAAATTCACCACCAGTCGGGGGGATTGATGTCTCCCGTGTTTTTCCACCGCTCGCTCGATGTCGGTCGGACGTGTTTCCACGCGTCGCCTCAGCCAGTCACTCCCAAAAGTCAAAGCGGCATAGGTTGCCAAATAACTCCAGTGGTTTTGGAAACTGGGGAAATATTTCGGAGCTTCAGGATCATCGTTGTCGCTTAGTTCACCGCGGATCGCTTCCAAGACGGCCGCTGGTGCCGCCACCACGTGGGCAATATCTGCAGTAGCATCGATGATTCCGTTGCCCCCGATTTTTCCAAGAGATTTCAATTGATCGTCTCGAAGATGGGACCTGTCTCCCTTTTTTGTTTTGAGTGCCTCGATAGCCTGTTGTTTCCCCCAAGCCCATTGAAGACGGACCGTCTTTAGGAACTCTTCATGGGTAGCGGGGAAGTCATCTACAAATTTAAATTGACCGAAATCGAGTTTCGGTCCGAATCTTCGAACATCGTCCACAGGACTCCAGTCGGTAAAATCCATCCAGTGATCGATGGGCGTCCGTTGCATTTGTCCTCCACGTTCATTCAGCGGTATTCCGAAAGCATCTTGGTAAACGATATTTTCGATATCTCCTTGAGGGCCCGAGGCCGTCGCGACAACGTGATTTCCGATAGCGTTAGCGAGATCGACCGGATATGAGTCAATGGACCCGGCGGTAAAAGTTATTCTTTTGCCGTCGATGATTATTTCGCCTGGCTGAACCAATCCTGGTTCTGACATGGATGCTCTTACCGCCTGATACAACGGGATTCCCGTGTAGGTGTGGGTCGCAGGGTTAATATTGCTATGAGGGAAGTTTTCTGCGGGACTGGATCTTTTGCCGTCTAGCAAATGCGCAGTCTCGGCAGCGGTAATAAGCGCCTCGGGAAAAAGTTTTCTACCGTTGATCTGTTTTCCCAGTTGTTTCGGATCAAAATCCACGCGTCCCGCGATAATCACCAGCCGAATGCCTTCTTTTTTGAATGGCTTATTGAGCGCCTCAATGCTGGTTTCTAAAGGCAGATCGACCACGAATCTGGAAACTAGGTCGGGGACCGTAGCGGCGTCAGGGCGCCCCGCAAATCGCTGGTACCATTGCTTCCCCTTCATATCCGCCAACCCTTTAATGAGGGGACCGGCCTCTCGAAACTTGGGATTCACCCTGACCGATTTCATGAACTCGTAAAATTCAGGGGATTCGATTAGGTCTCGCCATACTTTGGGGTCAGGCGACTGATTGGCGATCGCCCCTGCCAAAGAAGCTCCACAAGTGGTGAGCAGAACATTGGGATCATAGCCCGATTCTTTCGCTCCTTCGATGGCACCCAAAAACGCGGCAGTATGAAGGCCACCACCGGCAAGAACCAGCACCTTATCAACTTTGTCAGCACCGAATGTGGGCAGAGGAATACACAGGAATAGCAATAACAGGGCACGCCGCTTCAAGGTCACCTCGGAACAAAAATAGTCCACACCGTTCTGTACCTATACAGAACGATGGTGTGACTCCGCCGCGGCGCTTCGGCAAAAACAGAGATAATGCAAGGAATCTGCCAGCGAGACATGTTTTGGGAGCGTGAACCCAGGAAGAATACCAAGTTAGTTCTTGATTGAGCCGCTATCGAATTCGATACACTAAATTTCTCACTACCCGATACGCTCCCAACGAAGCGACACTGATCAGTGCGAGCGTCAACGTACCAGGCTCCGGAACACTAGGACTGGGAGGAGGTCCGCAATCAGGGGGCGGAGGATAGTGAGGAGGCGGTTGGTCTGGAGGCCCGTAGGGCGGCCATCCGCCACCGCCACCGGGAAAGAAGAGGGGAAGCAGGGGCACGACCGGCGTTGAGAACGCGAAAGAAGAATATCCTCCGGGAAAAGATCCACTGCTCCCCGAGGGAAAACACGCACCGGAGCCACCGCTTGGGAAAAAGGGCCCGTCATTTGTTAAACAGGGAACGCACTGGGGACCGGCAAGCGCGATGAAATCGATTCTAGTTGAGGAATTGAGTTGGCCCTCAATGACATCAGGAACAATGGTTAATGAAACAGCGCCCACCGATGAAAGATTCGCCCGCCCCTTGGGTCCCGTAGGTCTTAGTGAATCAAAAAGCAGCGCGAATTCACGCGGCTCTTTCTCATCGTAACGAATCGTGGCTTGCGAGATCTTGGCTTTGTCATTGCTGTCATACACCGTGATGACCAAATTTCCGGGCCGATCCGTTGCACTCACTCGAATAATGAAACGGTCCGCATTCCACTGCCTAAAATCGATTTCTCCTAACCCATTCGTCTGGATCTCGGGCTTTCCGTCAGGTCCATCCCAAACGATTAGCGTGTTTCCGCTTCCCTCGATTTGCCGATGAACGATATCGGTATCTTTGATCTTGAGATCCGGTTTGAGGATTTCGCTTTCAATGACTCCAGTGCCAGCGTCCTGTTTCACTTGAACATCGCGCTCTCCCCCTAATACGCGAGCAGGAAAGGCGCGAAACGAGGTCGGATTATTGGCGTCGGCATGAACCAGCGTGTCCGGCTGATAAAGGAAGTGATCGATATATCGTGTAATTCTTAGTTCGGTCGTGGGGCACCGGGGCGCGACCGATGTCGCCGTGAGATCTGAAGCCAACAGACAATCGCGTTTAAGGTACTCGCTGGCGACGGGCTCAAACTCAATCACACTCTGGCTAGCTGGTTCCCCCGAGTCTCGCATCGTTCCTCCCCGGACCGGGGCTGATGGCAAGAGCGCGAGAAGCACTGAACCCAAAATGAATCTCGATAACGCCAGCCGGGTGGAACCGACCAAGGAATGCTCCACCACCGCAGGGGCGCAAATAGTTCCTTGGAGAGGCCCGGTCAAATTGAGAATGATAAGGGTAATAGCCACGTAGGCGTTGAAATGATTTCGCAAAAAAGCCCCCAACCTAAAACTGAGCTTTGGTTTTAGGCTTCGTTGTCGCACATAGTCAAGACCTTGAAAGACCAGTGAAGTGTCCTAGAAGATCTGAAAGCCGTAATCGCTCAGCTAACGTCACTGAAACCGAAGGTATCAATAGTCGCGACGGCGGACTAGGCGAGCGAGGCACCTCTAAGCTGTTAAGGACTCTGGATGATGAGGATGACTCCCCATTATTCTAGGCTGAGTAAGGGGTGTCTTGATGCGGTTTGTTTTTTTTGTATTGAGTCCGCGAATTCAGAATGCTAAGTGAGCTGCATGAAAAAAGTCGCAAAAATTATTGGAATCTTTGTTGCTCTGTTCTTGGTGGGTTGTTCCTCAGTCGAAATTCTTCGCCAAAAACCCAAGACGATGGGCAGCCTTCGGTTTATGTCAGCCCCGTACGAAGATGTCCTTACTGCGGTCCGAGAGTCGATTCATGAAGTGGGACTTAATCCTGAATCCGAATACGCCGTCGACGAAAAGACCACCGCGATTCTAGCCACCAATTCCGCTACGGCATTTAGCTGGGGCGATAACATTCGCGTGACTGTCGAAAACACCGAACCCAATAAAACTGCTGTCTGGATTATCTCTAAGAGAAAGCATGCCATGGATTCCAGAGGCAGCGAATTCTCGGACACCCTCTTTTCCTCCATCGAGTACAAAGTTAATAAAATACAGCCGCCAGCCAAGGCAGAATAATCCCGAGTTTGAAAAGGGAGCTCGTACCTTATCTCTCGGATCTATAGTTTCTTTAGCCTAGAAAAAGTTGGTCTGGCCATGCATATAGTAGTGAATAGGAGAGCGAGATGGCCAATTTTTTGATCGGCACCGAACTTCGTGCTTATGTAGATAAACTTAAAGGGGATGATTTCGAGATGAATATTCCCTTCATGTATATGGACAGTACTGGAAATGTAACGGTGGGGGTAGGTCACAACATCACTTCCCACCAAGACATCACCCTTTTAACTTTTACGGTGAAGCGGCTCACGCGAAAAGCGGTGAAAGGCGGAGACGTAGGCCTTCCAATCATGGTGCCTAAAACGCTCAACCGGCCCGCTACTTTGGTAGAAAAGAAGAACGACTATGATTTTTTAAAAAAGCACTCAGGTCTGGGAAAGTTCAAACCCAAAGGACTCGCGGCTTACACCACGCTTGAGATGAGCTCCATGAATATTAATAAGCTCTTCGACAAAGATCTCCAAGACGCCATTAGCATAAGTCAGAACACCTTTTCAGGATTTGCCAGCTTTCCCGTTCCCTGTCAGGCTGCTCTCATCGACATCGCGTTTAATTGCGGGACGTTTAGTACTTTCCACACTATCCGGGCGGCGTTGGGTGGCACTGGTGAGTATGCCAAGAAGTCTTGGTCTGATCGGTGGAAAGCGGCTAGCCAAAACTGTGAACGAGGTGCTGTCGGCGATAGTAGAAATAGAGAGGTTGCTTCTTGGTTTCTTAAAGGAGTTTCTCTAGCGTCGAAACAGCAACTCTGAGAGGCGTTATGCGTGTTTGGATCTACTCTTTAATTCTTTCCTCTTTTTTTATGGTCGCCCAAGCCAGTAGCAGTGGGAACGGCCTTAATAAAAGTGCGATGGAAAAAGCGCTGGCGGCTCTTAAAGCCAAGGACCGGGCTGCACTGGCTCAAATAATCCGTTACCCTTATCTACGACCAAAACCTCTATCGGCGTTGGTTAATGCCGAAGCGTTTTTGCAGGGCTACAGTGAATTCTTTAATGAAGCGGCTGAGAAAGAAGCGATTCGCGGGTTAGAGAGGGATCTCAAATTAAAAAATGTTCGAGGCACAGGCCGGTTACAGTTTGCTGCGGGGAAGATCGTTGCCATGGAACCCATAGCGAAGGTGAGGGACGCGTTGGTTAAAAAAGCAGAGCACGCCGATTTAGCCCAACTGAATGTGTTAGCGAAAGGTTACGATGAACTTGTGTTCGATTGTAAGACCGAGGAGCGGCACGTCCGCTTAGAAAGATTTAAGGAGGTTTACAAGATATTTGTTTGGAAGAAAGGCGAGACGCTGAGCGAAGTTCCTGAAGTCGCTATCGCCGTTCGAAAAATGTCTGGTAGCGCAGGCATCGTGACCTATCAGTTTACCCTTGGGGAAGGGGCGCACGAACTTTCTGATAACAAACCGGTATGTTCTGATGAGATGAAAGATAAAAAGACAGGGGATTGCCTGGCTACCTTCGATGAAAAGTTTTGCCTTTAGGGGTGGTGGCTGCGTCTCCCCACAAGCTTGAGAGGTAGCGCGCACCTTTCCCACCCGATTCCCAGTCAAATCGTCCGCGTATTGCCAATCCCAAATACGCGTGTTTACTCTGAGTGCTTGTCGTGGGCCTTCCAAGGGACACGAACGCAGCGTTGGAGCGAAACATGGTTGTTCCCTCGGCTGCGCATTAAAAGAAGTTGGGGGAAAAATGAAAGTTGTCTCTTTAATGGCCTTTCTGGCCATTTTGTCTTTGGGCTCGCTGGCGCACGCATCAACCGTAACTCCGCGGGGACAGGCATTAGAAACGATTGGTTCCGGCTCGTTATCGGTTCCGGTCTATAGGAACGTAGACCTAACGATTGAAGGCAGTACCAAATCCGTTCCGCTCTTTTTGACCGGAGACGGAGAGCGCGTGGAAACCATAATATTTGATATCCCGCTCTACGCCGGCATCTCTTACATCTCCGTTGATCCCGCCACCATTGATGGATCGCAAGGCCGAGATAAAATTTTGAGCGCCGTGATGGCTTCGCCGATCAAAGTAATCGAGCTTACTATGCTGAACGATCTTACCGCTTTGCAAATTCGCACTGCCTTCAAAGATGCTTTTCGCGTTAACGGAGTGGACGTCAACGCCCCGGTACTGAGTGCCTTTTTAAACAAGATTAATTTCCCTTTCAGTCGGGGACTAAAGCTCACCATCGTGGGATATATCGACGATCGCGGAACGACTATCGTAAGAGTGGAGCGCCCCGGAGAACCGGCCATCATTTCGATCGACTCGCAACTTTCTAATGATTTTTGGAAAGTTTGGTTCGGCAAGACCGATACCTCTGACGTCAATATCGGCGGTTTCCAAGACATGCTGATTAAAGAGCTCGGTAAATAGAATAGAAGCCCAACATCAGGGAGAAGCGTTTGGGGCGATCCCCACGCCCTTACCACGTAAGAGCGCGGGGTTAGTTCTATTCGATTACGTGAATATCAAGGTCACGCGCTCATTTTCTCTAGGAAACGCATTCCCGAGTTGATTTTGCGTTCTTTGATCGAGCTCCTGTCCGAGTTCCAGTACGTTAAGGACGGGAAGTAGCTTGAGGTTATTAATCACTCGCGCTGAAAGAGTCTTGAACGAGTTCTGGAAAATGTGGATTTTTTCCAGTTTATTGTTACCCACAGTGAAGTCGTTAGGGAGGACTTCGAGCTTGTTTCCTAGGAGCACTAACACTCTTAGGTCCGTTAGCTCTGCGAACACGCCAATAGGCAACGACGTGAGCAAGTTACGTTTTAGATTGAGCGTTTCTACACGCGAGAGGCCGGAAAAATCACCTACTCTCAGCTCAGTAATATTTGCCTTGGGTACGCGAATCGCGGTTACGGTGAGGAGGTCCGCGTCCGTGATATCGTCGCAGGTTTTTTGTAGGGTCTGAGTCAATAGGTCGCGGATCTGCGGAGTTCTGTCACACACGGATACTGTGGCCGCAGAGAGAACTCCAGGGCCGAATACGACTAGGGCAATAGCATAGAGACATTGATAACGTTTCATTTCGATTCTCCTTTAATGTTACGCCGCCCATTACCGTTTCTATTTATCGATGACGCCACGTCGTTGGTCACCTGAGCGCAACTTTGAAAAGATGAAGCGATATGATGGGAATCTTTTTAGCTTATTCGTCGGATTGGGTCAGCGTGATCCTCGGGACGCGGTGGGCACGAGGTCTTGTCGTAGTCTTAATAAGGTTTTCTCCTCACCCAGCTCCATTCCCGAGGCTTGAATGAGCGTTTGAATTGATCCTCGATCCTGAGATCTCTGCTTTCCGGCAAACACCCATACGCCACCCACTTTAGTACCCTAATTCGTAGGGCCGGCTAGCGCTGACTTCGCTTTCTGAAACGCTTCCGACTTTTGCATTTCGGCGTAGGCATATTCTCCCACCTTGCGTCCTGCCTCAACATCGGTCCGGTGGTGCATTCCCACCAACACGCGGTTGTCGGCGATCTGCTTGGCGCGGGTATTGAACTTATTCTTTTGGTCGGGAAAAAGGTCGGTCAGGATAAGGGCGAAGAGTCGGGAGAGCATCGCATGGCCACTGGGATAGCTAGCCGTAACTTCCTTATCTACGCAAGGCTTCAATCCTTTGAGGTATTGGAACGGGCGTTTTCGGGGGTAGGCTTTTTTAAGTTCTTGAACAAAATAATCCCCATCATTTCTCACTTGCTCGAAGAAGGGCGTCCACTTTTCTACGGTTGCTGTATCTAAGGGTCCTCGAGGCTCGCCAAAGAAACTGCCAAGGCTAACGTGAATTTCCTCTTTCGCTCGATCGCATTCTGTTTGGGTTCTAATCTTTTGCAGCGTCTTGAGTTCAATTACTTCTTGTCTGTGCTTGGGATCGGCGTTTGAGGGAGG
>JBBQIT010000045.1:0-13273 GCA_038325205.1 Bdellovibrionota bacterium | reverse complement strand
TAAAGGTATTCGTTACCCAGACGACGAGCCGTCTCCCCATTACAGAGTTCTTCTTTTCCTAAAATTCCGAAAGAGACTCCAGCCTTCATGAGAATTTTGGTGAAACTCTGAGTGGTCTTTCTGTTATTGGAATCAAAGGATCCGCCACACCCGACATAATAAAGATATTCCACGTTAGGATTATCTTGGATTCTGGGAATGGATAATCCTTCCGCCCAAGCATCCCGTTCCTCAGGACTGATGCCCCACGGATTTGACTGAGTCTCTAATCCCTTAAACGTACGATTGAGTTCACCGGGGAAGCGCGCGGCTTCTTGAACCAGATGTCTTCTCATGTCGACGATTTTATCGACGTATTCGATATTGACCGGACAAGCTTCTTCACAAGCACGGCATTCCACACAAGACCACACCACTTCGTCGATAACAGGCTTTCCCTCGCCGACCACGACGTCAAATTGAGGCGTTTCGTTCACCGCCATCTTTTGAATCCATTGGTTTTGAGCGGCGTAAACGGCATCCCGAAGATCTAAGAGCATTTGGCGGGGAGCTAAGGGCTTATTCGTCGCGGTGGCAGGGCAAACTGATGCGCAACGACCGCACTCGGTGCAGCTGTACATGTCGGCCACTTGTTTCGCACTAAATTGATTTACCGTTGATACTCCGAAAAAGGGATTCTCGACCGTGAAGTCACTTTTCGATAATTTGCCGTGAGATTCGATCTTTCCAAAGAACACATTGGGGATCGCCGTAATAATGTGGAAATGCTTCGAGCGAGGAAGCAAATTCAGAAACATCAAAATAATAAGATTATGCGCCCACCAAGCGGCTTCCGCTCCGATGACAGCGGCTTGTTGGTTGTCTCCAAAAAGCCTCGCGAACATCAAGCTTACCGGTTGCCAAGCGGCATCTCCCATCACGTCAGGATCGCTCGCCATCGTCACCATGTGGGCGCCATCGTAAACGAAACCGGAAAGCATAATGCCCATGATGAACAGAAGAATGACGTAAGCTTCTAAATGGGAATGACTTCGCAACCGAGCTTCAGCGGGAAGAAATCCGAAAAGACGTTCGGGCTTAAAGATCCACCAGCGCGTCAGCAAAACCACAATTCCAACGACGACTACTGTCTGAAAGATATCTTTAAGAAGCGCATAAATTCCACCAAGCGCATCGGCGCCCAGTCCCGGGATCACAAAAGTGGGAAACCACCCTCTGGCGAACATGGTGATGACTTGCAGGGAGAGAACACAAAACCCCCAAAAAACGGCGATATGGAGAAATCCAGCCGGCTGTTCGTCACGGAAAAACTTAAACTGTCCAAACCCGTAGATTAAAGTGTTCTTAACTCTTTTTCCCCAAGTCTTAGAAGAGTAGTCCCGGCCGTCATTGCGTCGAGCGGCCAAGAGCACTTTGGCGCGGCCTCTAATCTGCCAGGCAAAAAAACCGATACCCGCTAAAAACGCTATACTCCACAGTACGATCGTCATTTTTTCTCCCCAAAACTTTGGTTACCTTGTGTTGTAGAAGATCTATGGGGCTCAGCCAATCGGAAAAAGGTCGTCCCGCCTAGATCCCCAAACGTCCACTCTCTCTCGACAGCGGGCTATTTCGGTAAGGTCGAGCTCAAAAACCTCGACGCCCTCGCGGTCTTTCATATCCGAAAGAACTTTTCCCCAAGGATCCACGGCCAAGGAATGGCCATGCTTCATTCCTCCGTCCCCAGAAACCCCAACTAAACCGGGGGCTAAGACATAACACTGATTTTCAATCGCTCGCGCCCGAATCAAGGTCTCCCAGTGCGCCTTGCCAGTAGCGGCTAAGAAGGCAGAAGGGATCAAAAACACCTGGGCTCCTCGTTTCTTTAGCCCCCGAAAGAGCTCGGGAAACCTAAGATCAAAGCAAATACTTAGCCCAAAGGTCGTGTCCTCGATCTTAACCGTGGATAATTTGTTGCCCGCCGAAAAAAACTTGGTTTCGTCATAGGCCCTGTGATCGGGAAGGGCGGCTTTGAACAAGAATATCTTCCGGTATTCTCCGATAATGGTACCGTCGGCAGAATAGGTCAGCAAAGTGTTTGCATGGCTGACCGGCGCAGTAGGCAAGGGTTCTCTAAGGGTGCCCGGCATCAAGGCTATCTTTAGCTCTTTGGCCCACTCCCCGAATAGGGTTTTTAGACGAGAAAACTCAGGCACGACTTTAATCGAAACTTCAGGAGGCCCTGTGAAGTAGGCGACCTCGGGAAAGATTACGAGATCGGCGTTTTGTTGCTTAGCTGCTTCCGCTAGCCGCCGCATCACAGCAAGATTCTTCTCCAAATCAGAAGTCGAACCCATTTGAGCCATCGCCACTTTCATTAGGTCGTCATATTACCCCCCTCCGCTTGCAAAACATAGGGGGTGGTGTATACGAGTCAGATGAAAAATCGTCGATTTCGTCCGCTTGCAGGCGTCCTTTTCTTAGCGTTCGTCACTTTCGGATGTGGGTCCACACCGACCGCGTCGACCAAAGCAGACGCAGGTAACAGCGAACTGCTCTCCACCAACCATTTAGAACTTCAAAAATGGAGCCGGACGGCAGATTGTTGCACCTCCAAAGGAAAACAGTTCGCCATCGCTTCCGCCGGAGGGCACTCGACGGCCGCCGGAATGGAAATTCATAAGGCCGGCGGAAACGCGGTAGATGTCGCCGTAGCCACAGCGCTCGCGCTTTGCGTGGAACGTGCTTACTCGGTCAGCATCGGCGGCGGCGGATTCATGACCCTCCACTTGGTCGACCCTAAAGTTAAAGGCGACTACTTCGTAGATTTTCGGGAAACCGCCCCCAGGCACGCCAAAGCTTCTCAGTACATGGGAAAGAACGGCGAAATCGATTCTCAATTAAGCCAAGTCGGGGGACTTGCCGTCGGAACGCCTGGAATTATCGCAGGGCTTTTCGACATCCATAAAAAATGGGGGAAGCTCCCCTGGAAGACTTTGGTTCAACCTTCCATCAAATTAGCCGACGAGGGCTTCCCGGTGTTTGTTTCGCTCGCCGAGCGTATGGTGATGATGAAAGACAACTTGGCTAAAGACCCTTACTTGATGAAGCTCTTTACCAAGCCTGATGGAACTTTTCTCGCTAAAGGCGACCTGTTAGTTCAAAAAGATCTGGCTAAAACACTTACGGAAATTGCTAACAAAGGGAAAAAGGCGTTTTACTCCGGTCCTATCGCTTCCGAAATGGCGAAAGCCGTAAAAGATCGCGGCGGATTCATGGATGTCAGCGACTTAAAGGCCTACAAAACTAAGTTTAAGAGCCCTTTAACCGCCCAATTTGGAAACTATCACCTCGTAAGCGCTCCCCCACCAAGTTCGGGAGGCTTGGTCGCTGCTCAGGTCCTTAGTGTTTTATCGACGTATGATTTAGGGAAAGAATCCGCGAACTCTCCCAAGTATATCCATCTCATGGCCGAAGCCCTCAAACGAGGTTACGCGGATCGATCCGAATACGTGGGAGATCCCGATTTCTTTAAGAAGGATTACACCAAACTTTTGACCCCTGAATATATTGAAAAAGTAAGAAGCAGTTTAAATGCCGAGAAAGCGACTCCTAGTACAGACATCAAGCCTGGCGAATATGTTCGCCCACGAGTCCACGGCACTTCCAATGCCGACATCATCGACGCCGAAGGAAATGCGATTGCGGTAACCATTAGTCAGAACGGCCCTTTCGGCGCTGCCCTCGGAGTTCCCGGCACTGGCGTGTTGATGAACAACACGATGGATGATTTCACCTTAAAAGCGGGTGAAAAGAACATGTGGGGAGTCACCACCGGTGATGGAAATTTAATTCAGCCGGGAAAACGACCGCTCTCTAGCATGATGCCAACCGTTCTTCTCGATCAAAACAAAACTCCGCTTCTTGCTATCGGAGGTGCTGGCGGATCGCGAATCATCTCCAGCGTCATTGAAATCATCGCCAATGATCTTTACGTAATGAAGGGCGATATCAAATCGGCCATCTTTGCGCCGCGATTCCATCATCAATGGATCCCAGACTCATTGATGGTTGAAGGATTTACTGACGAGACAAAAAAATCCCTGACTGCGATGGGATACAAAGTCGAAAGCCGGAACAACTTCACTGGTGTAATCGCCGTTGGTAGAGATGCTACGACGGGTGAAATGACCGCTGTCTTCGATCCTCGGGACGAAGGCGGAGCGCTTAGCGAATAGATCGCGTTCTTGTCATTGCGAGCGAAGCGAAGCAACCTTTGTATGATGTTTGTCGCGTGGAGATTGGAATTCTACGCGGTCGCCGACAAATAATTCTTCTTTACGTAATCGATAATATCCAGGCTCTCGTACAGCTTGGTTCCCTTTTCGGGATCGACGAGAAACGGGACTTGGATCTTTCCGCCAACCTTTAGAAGCTCGGCTTTAATGGGAGAGTCTTTGCGTAGAGGTAAAGCCTTAGAAACATAAACAACCCCGGCATCCTCAAAGAACTTTCGAACGCGAACACAATAGGGGCAATCTTCAGCGTGGTACAACTCGATCATGTGCGAATCTCCTCAGTGCAAACACTGCAATACTCAATTAGTTTGCCCCAATCCCGATTCCATTCCGTCTCAAACTTCTTTAGCACAGTCGCCGCTGGGTTGGTACGCCCCTGAATCATCAGCTCTAGAGGCTTTAAATATCGAGCCTCTCCCGATCCCCTTTCAATGAGTCCCTCTCGCGCTAGCGAAAATATATCCTCCGCTATCTTGACCGTATCAATGCCCGGTACCGTTGCCGCCATTCCATTTTTCGTCGCTTCCCATAGCCACTTTTCTCGATCGGCTGGGGGAATTTTCCCGAGGTTTTCAAGGACCCAGGTGCGGGCTGGTTGATGATAAAGCACTCCCGTCCAGAAAGCGGTGGAAGCATATCTCATGTCCGGGCGTTGCCCGTCGACAGATCGCACTTCGACGTAACCCGGCTTCAATCTAGCTTCTGTAAAAATCTCTCGAATCGCATTCATGCGATTGTTATCGTCGACTACCACCCCGGGCATTTTGCCTTTAGAAATAGCTTCGAGAGACTGGCCGTTTGCGGGAACGTATTCGCCCGATTCATCTTGAGCAAACATTAACGGAGATTCCCAAACTAGCCTGGCATAGCTGTCAAAACCGAACGACGGTTCAAAGACCTGGTCCATAAGCCCGGTTCGATCGGGATCCGTTTCTCGCCAGATCTCCCCTCGGGCCGATAGATACTCAGAGACCTTGCCTTCGGAGAAAGGAGAATTTCCAAACATGGCGTAAGAAAGAGGGGCTAGAAGCAGCGCTGCCCGCAACATCTCCATTCCTTCGACTTCCGAATCGTAATCCAAATTGATCTGGACCGAGGAGGTTTGGCGCATCATGCGAGTCGCAAGCCTACCCTTTTTGCCCAAGTAGTCGGTCATGAAGTGGTAACGGGGGGCAGGAATGACGTCGATCTCTTCGACTCGATTCGTAGGGTTTAATCCCAAACCGATCCATTTAAGTCCCCAAGGGCCAGTGATCTTATTCACTTGGCGCTCGTAAAAGCAGGCACTTTCCACCAAAGCATCGATATCAAGAAGAGGCTCTGTGGAAAGCTCAAGCTGACTGCCGGGTTCTAACGAGACCTTACCTTCAGAGGAGCTTAGTCCAATGGGCCGCTTCAAAGTGCTGAGCGAAAGCGGCCAGCCCGTCGTTTCGTGAAGCTCGTTTAAAAGCTGCTCGGCCCCATGGCGAATGCCTTCTTTGGAGGAGTACTCGTGATAATGGAGAGCGTCGCCATTGGGCCACATCCCAATGCGCTCTAGTTCAATCCCAATCCGCTTTGTGCGCTTAACCCGAATCGGACTTCGAAAGATTTCGGCGATCTCTTTCATTCACCCTCCCAGGAGGCGACTATACTGGCGATTGACTCGCAATTCCAACGGTTTTGGTTGAGGATTTTCAAGGCTAAATCCCTCTAGAGTAGGGTTGCTGAAACGACAGGGGGGTGGTACTTTCTCACCCCTATGGGCTGGTAGCTCAGTTGGGAGAGCGCCGCGTTCGCAATGCGGAGGTCGTGGGTTCGATCCCCATCCGGTCCACCAAGCTTCGCCTACGGCTACGCTTGGCAAGCCACCCTTTAATTCAATTGAAGATAATAAACATTCTCACGGCAAGTAAGCTTGGTGTCCCGCGTAGCCAACGGCGAAGCGGGACCGAATCGGCACAGAGTTCGCAGTCATTTGAGGGAATGTACGTCTATCGCCTCCGCAGTCTCTATCGAACGTCCGAATCCTATATCGGTGTGACCGAAAACCTGACTCGACGTCTCGCGGAACATAATCGAGGCGGGTCATTCCATACACGCAAATTTCGCCCCTGGCGGTGCGATCTCGCAATTTGGCTTCCTGATCGAACCAAGGCTCTTCGTTTAGAACGCTACCTAAAAGACAATTCTGGTAAGGCGTTCGCAGCCAAACATTTTTAGGGATGGGGATCGAAGGGTTACTCTGCGCGCACCGTAAAATTCGAATAAAAGTAGGGTTAGCGGAGGTACCTAGTCCAAAGTTGAGTTCTTGAGCCGTCTAGGGCTATGCTCCCGAAATGCGAGTCGTAGTCGACGATAGCCCGGTTCGATTTCTGGATGCCTGCGAACCTTTGTTCGAAAAGGACGAAGCTCAAAACAATCTGATTTGGGGAGTCGCTTCTGCTCTAGCCGAAGGGCGGCGTTTTGGCCCAAAGCCTCCGGTTTTAATTCGAGTCGAAGAAGATCGAAAGACTACTACCTGCGCTGTGGTCACTCCTCCGCATGGACTTATTGTCACCGCCGGGACCCTCGAGGCCATGTCACTCATTGCAAAGCTGCTTCACCAAAAATCCTTCGTCTTTCCTGGGGCCGTAGGGGCGATGCCGGGAATTGAAACTTTTGCGAGGCTTTGGGAGAAAGCAGCCGAGAAAACCGCGCGCATCCTCATGCATCAACGAATGTATAAACTGACTCGGGTTACGTTTCCTCCCTTTCCCGGAGGAAAAATGATTCAGGCCGAGGCGATACACACCACTACCGTAGAGGCGTGGATGGAAGCCTTCGCGAAAGAAGCTGTCCCTCTAGACCTTAGCGCCCCCGAGCGATTTCGGGAGGCGGCGTCACCTAGAATCTTGTCTGGTGATCTCTATCTCTGGGAGAAAGACGGTAAGGTCGTTTCTTCGGCGTGTCTTTCAGGAGTGACTCGTCACGGAGTTCGCATCTCCATGGTGTTTACCCCTCCCGAATATCGGAAAAAAGGATATGCCGGCGCTTTGGTTGCCCATCTAAGTGATTTTGTTTTGAAGAGTGGAAAAGATTTTTGTGTGCTTTATACCGACGAGTCCAACTCGACCTCTAACAATGTTTATCAAAGCGTGGGCTACGAGTGCATCGGAGAATCTCGCCACTATCTCTTCGACTAGATCAGTTTGGACGCCTTAAGATCTTGGATCACCCCTATGAGCTCGTCGGATTTTCGACGAGTCAGCGGAGTCGCTTCCACATATTCGTAGAGAATTGTCCCTTGTTTATTGATGACGTAAACTGCACGGGTCACCGCCCCAAAAAGAAGTCTCGAAGTGCATCCGAAAGCGCGAGCGACCAGACTTCCCGTGTCGCTGAGTAAGGGAAAGGTAAAAGCGTGCTCTTTTTTAAATCGGGCGTGTGATTCAGGACTATTACGGCTGATTCCGACAATCTGGATTCCCAACTTCGAAAAGTCTTCCATGTTATCGCGGTAGTTGCACAACTGTTTCGTGCAAACGGGCGTAAAGTCTCCGGGATAAAAGACAACGAGTAGAGGACCGCCCGTCAAAAATTATTCTAAGGAGCGCGGCTATCCCGTTTCGTCCGCTTAAGTTAACTCCGGGGCCTTTTTTACAATAACGTTTCCTTCGCCTTCCATAGAAAACGACTATAACAGGGGTCCCCTAAAACTGTCGAACCTCCGCATGGTGTTTACTAGGTAGACAGCTGTCGAAAAAATCTACTCGGTTCGCGATCTTAACGGTGGCCGGTAAGAAAATAGGGCCCAAATTGTCTAAATCTAAGACAAATTTCGTGGATTACCCAACTTTTGCTATAAATAAAATCAAATAATATCAGATACTTAAAGAGCCTTGCCCGAGTGTTTTTTTGGAACAGGGCTTGCTCTAATCTAGGGCATCCACAGCATGTTTTGCGCCTAGATTCACGGGGGCGACGTCCCATTAAAATGAGATTTAAACTTTTTCAAATTCGACTCACGGCTTTCTTAGGAGCGCTCTGCATTTTGGCAGCAGTGACCGGCTGCTTTAGCAGCAACAAAGAAAACCAATCCGACGCCGCAGACTCGGCTACGATTCCCCAACAATTAGTGGTTCGAGGGTTAAGTAAAATAATGAGCGGTGACTGCCGGGCTTACGCGGTGGCCGTCGAATCTTCGTCGGGTGCGAACGCGGTTCTTCCTGCGGGAACTCAGATCCAAGTTCGTGTCGGCGGCCCTGGAAGTCACATCGATAGCAACGGCGTTCCGGTGCTTAATACTTCTTCGGCCATTCTTTTCTCTGACGATGCTTGTTCTCAACCGTCTTTTTCCGTGAACGTCGATGTGCCCACTCAGTCCGAACTCTTTTACTTAAAAGATTACACCAATGAATCACTGTTAGTTTATGCCTCGACGTCTGACGCGACCTTGGTGGGCGGCGCTATCGCTATCTCGACGTTTGGAGCCACGAAACTTGCCTTAACTTCTCCCCCGAACGTGCTAGCGGGAATTTGCAGTACCGCGTTTACCCTCAACACGGTAGATCCCACCAACGCAAAGTATGTCGTACTGAAAGATACCAACATCACCTTCACGGGTGGAGCGGGAAGTTTCTATTTGAATCCTACTTGCGCTGCGCCGGCCGTGGCATCGGCGATCGTTAAAAAGGGCGACTATGCGGCTACCTTCTATTACAAAGGGCCCACTCCTGTCGCGGTTCAGCCCATTGCGGTGGCCGAAAGCGGTGCGCACTTAACAGGAATGTCGGTAAATCTTCAGATTTTAAAGCCTGCGATGCTTTCATTTACCAATGTGATTTCCTTTGGAACCCTTCCCATTGGGGTAGCCCAAAGTGTTCCCTTTACGATTGCTAACGCTGGAGAATTTCCTGCTTCGAACTTGGCCTTCACTATCGCCAATTCGACGGGAACCTTTCACTATTTAGGAAACACTTTCCCAGGCACTGGCGGAACTTGTCAGGCCACTTTAGCCAAAGCAACTTCTTGCACCGTAGTACTAGAAATTACGCCAACTGCAGAAACCACTTTCGCGGGGACTCTCTCCTTCATTTATAACAACGGTGTCGTTAACCAAGCGGCGACGACGACCAACCTTTCCGCGACGGGCTTTTTCCCCTCAGGTGCTTTAGATACTGGTTTCGGTGTCGCAGGTAAGGTCACGACAAATGTGGGCACAGATGCCGCGAGATCTATCGCGATCCAATCTGATGGAAAGATTATCGTCGTTAGTAGTTCCAGTGTGACATCAGGAAACGTTACCACGTCGGGAATTCTCGTCTCGAGATTCACCGCGGCCGGAGCTTTAGATACCACCTTTAACACCACCGGAAATAAAAACATCACATCGAACAACGGACCTCTGCTCGCTGGGGGCGTTGCCGTGGACATCGATGGTTCGATCATTGTCGTGGGTAGTATAGGCAGCGGGGCCAGCACTGACTTTGACTTTATTCGTCTGAACAGTGCGGGTGCTATCGTCGGTCAAGCCTCTTTCGATTTTGGAGGAACCCAGGACAATGCGCGAGCCGTGTTCTTGCAGCCCGATGAAAAAATCGTAGTAGCTGGAGTCTCCGGAGGACTTCCCGCTGTCATGAGAGTGACCTCCACTTTCGCCTTGGATACTACTTTTAATACCACAGGCTTCGTAACGTTCAGTACGGGACAGATTGCCGCCCTAAGTGCCGTGACTGTCGATGGCAACGGGCGAACTATAGTCGCTGGTACTAGCGGGGGGAACTTACTCTTCGCTCGATTACAGGCGGATGGATCCCAAGACCCCAACTTCAACGCCGTGACTAATAACACTGTCACTCCTCCGGTTACGACCTTTTCGCCTTTAGTTCTCAACGTAGCAGGAAATGTTACGGGCTTGGCATTGACCAGTGCCCAGAGAATAGCTGCTTCCGCGGTTCTGGGCGCTGCTACCCCAGCGGCGGTCCGAGTATTATCGACAGGAACCTTAGATACTACCTTCGGTACGCAGGGAATCGCTCAACCCGCTATCGGAAACAACACCGGTACGGCCAACGGAATCACCATTCAATCGGATGGTAAATTTCTACTCGGCGGCCGAATCGGATCGGCCATGGGAGTCATTCGATTAAATACCGGAGGCGCCAAGGATACTACTTTCGGAGCTAACGGGTTCACGCAAGTGGCGTTCGCGCAAGGAAGCGAAGCTTTTGGAGTGGCAATTCAGCCCGGCTCAAATCGTATTATCCTCGGTGGAACTGTGGGAACTGGAATTGGTGCTACTCGCGTCGTTCCCTAACGCATCTTTGTTTAATTCTTAGCTCTTATAAATCAGATACTGCTTACGAACCTTCGAAAATTTTGCTAATTCCTCATCGGCCCATGTCTCAAACGCTTTGGTTCCTTTTCGGGCGTCTACGGCCTCTCTCAACTTGGAAGTGCCAGCGATCAGATCAATGGGCATCTTTTCGTATTCGTATTCGTACGGAGGCTTTTTCCAAGCGAAGTCTTTGGGATAGAGTTCTGCGATCTTAGCTAACAGGCGCACGCCCGCGACAAACGGACGAAATTTCTTTCGATCGATCACATGAATCTGCACGCCACCACATACCGTATCCTTGCATTTCTGGTACGTCGGTTGAAAAAAGATGGGGCGAAAGAAAACCCCAGGTAGTTTCATTCGCTGCATTTCAGAGGCTAGGGCATCGGGGTTGATATAAGGAGCCCCTATCCATTCGAAAGGATGCGTCGTGCCTCTACCTTCGGAAACATTAGTCCCCTCGAAAGTAACGGTAGCAGGAAAGACTAAAGCAGAAAGCGGAGTCGGGATATTCGGCGACGGGACTACCCAGTCTCGTTTCAATTCATCCCAGTGAGTCTTCCGGCTGTAGCCTTTCATCTGCACTATCGAAAGATCGCACTGAATTCCAAATTCTTCGTTAAACATAAGCGCCAACTCGCCCATCGTCATGCCGTGACGAGTGCAGATTGGATATTGGCCGACAAAAGAGGCGAAATTGGGGTCTAAAACATTTCCTTCGGTAAGGACAGCGTTAATGGGATTTGGCCGATCCAGAACGATGACTTTCTTTCCGGATTTCTTGGCAGCCCTCATACAGTTCGCCATCGTGTACATAAAGGTATAAATGCGAGTTCCCACATCCTGCATGTCGATAACAAAAGTATCTAATGCTGCCAGCGAGGTATCTGTCGGAATCCGAGAGGTCCCGTAAAGGCTAAAAACCGGAAGCCCGGAGAGCGGATCGATAAAATCATCCGACTCAACCATGTTGTCTTGCTTCTCGCCGCGAATGCCGTGCTGAGGACCAAAGAAGCAAGTTGTCTCTAGAGTCTTAGCTCTAAGGAACAGTTCAGAGGCGTGAGTTAACGTTTTATCGACGGAAGCTTGGTTGCAGACCAGACCGATTCGCTGTCCTTTATATTTTTTGGCATTTTTAAGAAATACTTCTAGGCCAAGCTCCATCACTAACTCCTCTTTTTCGGGCTAGTAAGATCGGTGAAGGATCCCACTTTAAGATTGGATTTACAGGCTGCCAAACTCTCTGGGGGAACCTTCACGGAATACCCCTTGGGAACCAGACCCTTTCCTGAAACCACCCAATCGGTAAACGCTGGATTGAGCGCAGCTATCGTTTCCTTTTTCACTTTGCATCCGTCAGCGATGGCATCAAGCTTCACGTTGTCGCCAACGAGATACTCTTCGAATTGAATGGGAGGATCTACCAAGAGTTTTCCAAAATACTTCCGGTACTCTCGCTCCACTTCTAAGACCGCCAAGAATTCGCTAAAAAAATTAGAAGACGCAAAGCCAAACGTCTTCGCTTTGTAGTTTTTTATAATACTGGGAAGATCGTTCGTGGCCAGAATTCTTACAGCGCGAGCCATTCCTCCTCGGCCGTGATTGTACGCTGTTACGGCCAAAGGCCAGGATCCCAGAGCGTCGTAGTTCCCTTTGAGAAGTTGGGTTGCCGCCCAAGTGGCCGCCAAAGGATCATTTCTTTCGTCCACCGCTCTATTGATTCTCAAGAAGAGTTTTCCGGTAGAGCGCATAAACTGCCAAACTCCAGAAGCTCCCACTTTCGACCGAGCTGAAAGATTGAAAGCCGATTCGACTAGTGTCAGACGGGTAAGCTCTTTGGGAAGTTTTTCATGCGCAAAGATCTCCATCATTTTGGCGTAATACCTTCCGCCATAGAGAAAGCCTTGCACGATGCGATCTCTTTGCCCTACTTGAGCACGAACGCGATTAGCCGCTGACTTAAACTTGTCTTTATCGTTGTTCCCTTCAAATTTTTTGAAGAGAGGAAAAAGGTCAGCTGGAATCTCGACTGGATTTGCAGAGAGTGCCTGTAGCTGACGGAGCTGCGCCTGGAGTGCTTCTTTCTTGGCCTTCAGAAACTTTGAGACAGCCCGCGCTCGCTTCTTGTAAGGAACATTTTCATCGGAGATGAGATCAGAGATGTCTACGACGCTATAAACGATTTCTGGGTATTCCGAATCATGCATTAAAGCTTGAGTGCTGGTGTATTGGGTGTAGATCTTTTTCCAAAACTCGACCCTACTTTTCAGTTCTGGCGGAACCACAAAAGTCTCAGCGGTGTAACCCAAGACGCCGGGAGCATTTTCGAAATTCGGGAGCTCCATCTCGCGCAGCTGGCTTGCCGTGTAAAGATCATTGTAAGCTTGAATGTCCTTGGGACTAAATTCTTCCTGCCAACTCTGTGGGGTCTCGTCGACAGCGTCTAAAGAGTAAGGCAGGGGTAGAATCGCTTGAGACGGTAAGCTTACGGAAACGCCTAGAAGAAATATTGATAATCCCAATCCCTTTTTCATCATTCCCCAACCGTTTCTATTTTCGAGAAAATCGAGTCAAAGCGGTAGCAATCTGATCGGCCCATGGAGTCATTCTTCCATATTTTTCTTTCGGGTCATTGAGAAGAACCGCGAAAGCGAGCTTCTCGCCTTCTTCCGTCTGCGCGTAGCCGGCGAGAGCCGTC
>JBBQIT010000044.1:0-13316 GCA_038325205.1 Bdellovibrionota bacterium | reverse complement strand
ATCGCCGTGGTGAAATAATCCCCACGAGTATTTCCATCGGATTTGCCATTAATGATAATGGTTCGAGAAAGCTCTTTGCCTTCCATAACGCTAGCGCCAATTCCAACAGTCGTATTGGGGCCATCTTTATAATAAAGATATTCGGTCGAACGCCCCAGATAACTCCCAAAAGCCTCGGCCCCGTTATAGGTAACATTCGCAATCGGGGAAGCATGACGAAACGGCTGGATAAACCGGTTTTTCGGATAGAGCGGCGAGACAAAGGTGCAAACGAGAAGTGCCGCAAGAACCACTCCTGAAGACCAAAGCTCTCCCCGTGAAATCTTTTTTAAATCAAAGACAAGAAATCCCGCAGCCACGGCGCCTAACGCTGAAAGATAAACGCAGAACTTGAAGAGTTGGTCGATATTCCAAAAGTTGTACAGATAATAGCCACCAATGAGGGCGCCGAATACGCAACCCAGCGAATTGAGGCCGTAAAGCTGTCCTACCCGATGACCAAGGCTATCTTTGTCGTCTTTTAATAAATGGAAACATAAAGGCAGGGTCAATCCGGCGAGCCCTATGGGAATCAAAAGAATCGCCGAAAAAGTAATCCCCAAAACCGCTTGGTAAGGAAAGAAGCCTTCGACACTATCTCTAAAGAGCACGCGAATGACGTGCACCCAGTACGGCCAGTAACCTCCCGTTCGGTATAGTACGACAAGCGCTAGCACTACGGCGAGCTGATTAAAGAACAATCGGCTTGCCGTATATTTATCGATACGCCGGACTACCAAACTTCCAATGCCCAGTCCCAAGATGAAGATCGAAACGATGAGGGTGAAATTGTAATTAGAAGAGCCTGTCGACAAGCCCATCAAACGAATTAAGAGCGTCTGAAGGGTCAGAAGATAAAAGCCAGATAAGAATCCCAATAACAAAAGGGTTTTGTGAGCGGAGTTAAGTTTACCCAGCTTTTGTTTTTGATCTCTTTTACGGTGCGCACCGAAGCGAAACGACTTAAATGAAAATACGAAACAAGGGCGACTAGTAGATTTCCCCCTGCCGCTAATTGCACGGCGCCAATCAGGCCGTATGTCGGAATCAGAAAGTACCCGGCCAAGAGACAGCCAAAGCAAGCGCCTACGGTATTGATTCCGTAGATCATAGCGTGGGTTTTGCTCGCCTTTTGGAAATCTTCGGCGAGGGCCTGAGTGAGTAGAGGCAGCGTGCCCCCCATCAAAAACGTGGGGAAGCCAATTAAAAGCACCGACATAAAAACGTCGATAAAAAGACTTTTGATTCCAAACCAAACGTAGAATTTCGATGTCAGTGGCTCGGCAACTTTAAACAGAAAAGGAAAGAGAATCGCCCAAAGTCCAAGCCCTAGCTCGATGAAGGAATAGACTCTAAGTAAATTCCAACTCTTGGTGCGAGACCACTTTCCAAAGGAAGCGTAACCGAGGCTGATTCCGCCCAGAAAGATCGCTAGCACGACGGCAGTGGCCCTGGCTTGGGCTCCTAAAAGGATGGCCAAGTAGCGGTGCCAAACCACTTCGTAGATGAGTCCACTTACTCCAGAAATGAAGATAAGCGCCAACCAGAGGTATCGTCGCATGAAGTTCCCTGTCCTATGGGTTTAATTCATTACGATACCATGACTACAGACGGCAAGCTTTGGACAAAAAAATACGGCCCTGCCAGTGGCAAGGCCGTACGCTTTGGTTAAAGTTTTGGCGACTATTTGCAGCTACCGCCGCCCATGCTTCGGTAATATCCGTTGGGGCAAGACGAACAGGCCTGCCCGCTATTACTCGTCGTGTAGCAAGGATCACCCGAGTGCAATCCACCACCGCCACCACCGCCACCGCCGGTGTTGGTGATTTTGGGGCTCGTACAGAAATATCCCATCGTATAGGCATGGTTCGCGCTAAGCGTATGTGCCGGCGTGGCGCAATTGGCATTTCCCACGTTCGCCGTACAAGCAACGTTACAGTTGGCGTTACAATTTGGCAGCATATTAGCCGAACTCGCTGTCATGCTGTCCAACATGGAGCATTGTTGCATGCCCATGGAAGCGCAATAGGTTTTGCCCACATTCGAAACGGCAACAGCTCCACCAGGAATCTTACACTTCGAGCCAACCGCTCCCGCCGGCACTGTGCACAGCAGCGGACAACTACTCGCACAACTGGTCTCAGCCTGCGCGGCCATTTGGTTCATCATCGTACAAGAGGGCGAGCACCAATCTGTCGCCGCGCCCGACGTTGCCGTCGCTTGTGACGGGCAGGTCGCGATGGATGCAGAACTTACCGTGATTTGACTACATCCTCCGACACAACTTCCATTTTGATTGGCTGCCGGGAAAGCGCAGATGTCTCCCGTGCTCATATTTTGACAGCCCTGAGGAGGCATTGTCATTCCGGTCATTCCGGTCATTCCGGTCATTTCCGCCATGCCCGTGGTCGACAAACCAAGGCAACACAGTCCCATAAATACAGCTTTAAAAGTGAATCTCATACGTACCATATCCTTTGCAGCTGGTTATAAAAAACGTAGGTGGTTAAAGAAGAAGATTTCTATGCGGGCGCAACATCCTACGTACCATTTTTAGCGCTTATTAAGTGTAACCGAACTCTCGGCCGCATTCTAGCGTCTGCTCTGGGAATACATGTAATATTGAATACTTATGGTTAAAAATTCATTATTATCACAAAGTTAAGTGCTTATTACCTCGTGTGGTTTCAAGCGTCGTCGCGGTGGGCTTTTATCCAATTCTCAAACCGGGTGGCGCACTGAGAAAAATCCTGTCCCGGCTGATAGCTCGCAATAGTTTCGTCGCCATGAACGAACGTAATCTCCGCGTCCAAAGTGACGGGTCCAGTGAGTTTGGGAAGTGAGCGAATGCGATCACAAAGGTGACGAACCTCGGAAAGGATCTCTTCGATAGGAGCGTTCACATGCTGAAGCATCGCTGTTGCAGAAAATTCTTGTCCGGTAAGGCCTCGTACAAATTCAAAAAGCGTTTTCGAATTTCCCGGTTTCCAATACTGAGCCGCGAGCTCTGGACCGACCGTGGCATTGTCTACAATATGCCCGTCTCGCTTCATGAAATGTTCCCGGGTCTGTTCCACACCGAACATCGCTAGCACGTAACCGTGATAGCTAGCAGCACTCTCCCCAGAGAGAAGATGCGGAACGCTTAGCGTAGGACGTGCATGTCCCTTAGTAAAAGCTAAACGCTCTTCACTCCCGCGAAGCGTTTCGATAATTCGAGAGGCCGTACGATCCGCGTCCGGCATTTCATAAATCAAGCGTTCCCCGTACGGAACCACCATCAAACTTCGAACACTCCACGCCGCAAACTCGCGATTCTTTTTTACGAGAGCTTCGACCAGCTCGATAGGAATCTCTTTTCCTTCTTCCGACTTTGCGTATCGTACTAACCATTGCGGATCGGTCACAAGGCTATCTAAAAACATGGACTGCGTTTCCGCGAAGGCCATCGAAGTCGGCGGGTACTCCTGAGAGTAGGAAACGGCAGGCATCTCCACATTACTGAAATGAGCCGCATGGCCCCCTTCATGAAAGAGAGTTTCCAGAGCTCGCTTGCCACTTCCCACCTGCCCTGGAACGGCATTCGCCGTAAAATTGATGCGGGCCGAACGGAAAGCTTTGTCGTCCACGAACGAAGGGAAAGGAGCGTGCATAAAGCCGTTATGGTATTTCCCGTTCCGGTTAACGAGATCGACGCTGAGTTTGGCTCCTCGATAATCAATTCCCATACGCGCAAAAGACTCCGCCCACCTTCTGGCCGCAGAGCCAAAAGAGAAATAGGGATCTAACTGCTTTTCGAGGTCCCCGGACACAAAGTAGCGAAGGTTCCATGGCTGAAGGGCGGTGGATCCATACTTTGCCACGACTTTATCTACCGCTCGCTTGCCACTCTCTTTGGATTTCGACTCGAAGTCGTCGAGTATCTTGAATAGCTGGCCGACGCCAAAGCCTTCGTTCATCTGAACGCGATAAGCATAAAAATTTTCAAATCCGAGCAATCGAGCAAGCCGGTTTCTTAAAGTAACCATTTCTAGGAAACCGTTATCGAGCGCAAAAATTTCTACATCTCGTAGCGCTTCCAAAGCCCCTTTTCGGTTCGACTCTTCCGATTCGGTCCCAATCATAAGTCCCAGACGATTTAAACTCGCGGGAACTCTTTGATTCGTTTTAGTATCGAAGTAACTCCATTCCTTAGTTCTCACAGCGCCTTGAAGGGTCGATTCGATCTCGAGCAGTTCATTCTTAATACTAAGCGCTTCTGCATTTCCCACCGCATTAACTTCAAAAAGGCGTTTCCACCCCTGCAAACCCACACGCTCGTCGACCGATATGCTATTTTCGCCGAGTGCTTTATCGATTTCCGGAATCCAAGAGCTATCAGTGATAAATCCTTGAAACTCGGCTTCAGCTCTGACAAATTCTCCGGGCTTGGACGTTTTGAGGGCCATCTTTTCCGCCCAGAAGGCCTCTTCTTTAGGGACGTGTACTTTTAGGTAAGCTTCGTTGAGGCGACTCAATACGTTGTTTTTCATCGCAATAGCATAGGAAAAGGAAACGCTACGTTCAACAAAAACCGTCAGTAAAAACCAAAGTGAGATGAATCAATGAAGCCACATATCAAGTTGGACGCAACGCTCGGAATAAAAAAGGCCATCGTCTGCGGCTCTCCAGAACGGGCACTTCTGATTAGCCAACTCTTAAAAGACTCCGCATCCGTTGCTAAAAATCGTGAGTACCATTCCTACTTGGGAACCTTTGAAGGTAGTCAAATCTTGGTTACGTCGCATGGCGTCGGATCCGCAGGGGCTGCTATCTGTTTCCAAGAGCTTTGCGATATCGGCGTTACGACGATGATAAGGCTAGGAACTGCGGGCGGATTTCTCGACGATTGCAAGGTCGGAGATATTGTTATCGGCACGGCGGCGATCCGACGGGATGGAGTTTCCAGTCTTATGGTGCCTTTGGCCTTTCCTGCGGTCAGCGATTTTGGACTCACTCAAGCGCTCACTTCTCACATTCAAAGTCAGGACCCGCGTGCAAAAGCCGGCATTATCCTATCGACTGATGTCTTTTATCCAGGACTTTTAGATAATGAATCTGCCTTTTACGCCAAAGCCGGGGCCATTGCCGTCGAAATGGAGAGCTCTGCTCTGTTTGTGATTGGGCTACTCCGAAAAATAAGAACGGCTTGTGTCGTGGTTCTAGATGGAAATCCTTTGAAGGTGGACACCGACTCGTATGATCCCTCGCCCGACCGGCTTCGGAAATCGATTGAGCTCTCAGCAAGAGCCATCTTCAATGTTCTCGCTAAGCATTAATGGTCGAAAAGGTATTCGGGTCGCCCCTAGAATTTAGCGCAACACCCAGCTTTTTTTGTTCCAGACCGAAAATACGCCTCTTGCCTATCCCAAACACAGAGGCCGTAAGCCCCCACCCAAGAAAAAAAGAAGAGAGAAAAAACCCTCCGAAGTGGCAGTCGATAAAAAATAATAGACTCTCCACCGCACACTTACTTAACGAGCACCTTTCAATGCACGGCCGAGTTGGCACAATGCGAGCCACACTAGGAACGTTTTTTAATGCAAAGCCCATGGCCTAGCACCAAACGTCGGGAGCTCCGTGCGTGTTGAGCGCAGCGACTAACCCGCCTCCACGCTCTTAATTCTTAATCTTCTGTCCAGACATAAAAATAGCGATATATCTCAGTATCGCTACCCAAACCAGCAACAATGCCAAACCACCCGATGGGTAGAATCGCATCATCAAAAGCATGTCGCCCAGGGAGGATTGAGCACCACCGACAATCTCATCACGCTTTGCTCTGCTCATCACAGGTTTCAGCATTCAAATTACTTCTTAAGGAACAAGGCTGTGGTTATGAGAGAGAAATCAGTCCCTCGGGTTTAGAATCCCTAAAGAGAGGAACCGTTGCGTTAAAAACTTGATTCTAGCTCGTTACCTTTTCGGCCTCGGAGCTAATAATTTTCCATGTCCGCTTGCTGGATCATGACCGAAAGGGTTGAAGTCTTTAATTTCCATCCTCCCCGGCGTTGAATCTTATCGAAAGCTTTCTCGGCCGCTGCTTTCAATTTAGGATCGACACCGTCTCGTTCAGTCACACGAGAGAGTTCGGCTAAAGCAACTGCCGTATCCCCTCGACCTCCGGAGATTCGCCCTAAGTAGTAGTGAGCGAGGTCCCTTTGATGAGGAGTAGTAATCGTGGTGAGCATCGAACGCAATGCGGTCTCTCCAGCATTGATATGTCCCGCACGCATCGCTAGCATCGACTGAACAAAATAGTAATGTGGATTCGCTGGGTCGATCGCTACTGCCTCATTCATTAGCTGAAAACCACCTTCTGCGTCGCCTTCATTTTCATACGCCACCTTCGCGTCTATAAACTTTAGTTCTGCTTTCGCAAGTTCCGGGTACTTCGCAGGGAAGTTCGCGCCGTTAAGAATCTTGACCGTTTCCGACTCAAACGTCGAAGCATCGGCGACCCAGGGTAAGGGGAATGAGACGTAAGGATGGTGGGGTGCCGGAGCTAATCCAGAAGCAACGTAAATTAACCCCGCTGCAGGATCTAAAACCACACTTCCCACCGTAGTGTGCACAGCCACCGTGTTTCCCGCGCCGTGAACTTGGCCGGTAAGAGGATCTACTTGGTCTCCCAAGAAAGTCGAAATCATTTCGGGATCGATCTTCCCTCGATTGGCTTCGGCCAGCTCGTCTAGTCGTTGGTAGCGAGCGGCACTGTCCATATCTACTGACTTGTTGATATAAAGCGCTTTGCCGTGCATCGCAGCCGTTAAGTAGTCGTTGGTTTGAATATGTTTTCCGTGAGTCGACTCTCGAACCGAGACGTGCTCATTGGATATTTCGACGGTGGCGACTCTTCCTTCCCGCACACTAATCAAATCATACGCCCAGCCAGAAGGAGCCGGAGCCTGAATAAATAGGTTGGCAGCTTCATCAAAGGTTCTGGCCTGCTTCATGATCACCGTTCCTGTGAGGAATGGCGGAACGCCCTTAGCAGAAGCTTCGACCGTGGGAACGGTATGGGCTGCGATGTAGATCCCGCTTTCGTTGATGGCAGTTAGCCCACCCACGTGTAATCCCGCGGAGCTGATGATGAGAAATTTTTGTCCGTCGTCGGGCTGTAGGTAAATCAAAGCGGGATAACGGTCGAAAGCGCCAGTGAGAGCGAAATCAAGATTGCGGCCGATAATGAGATTGCGATTTTTCGTATAGTCATCCCAAGCAGCGATGGAAGAGCAATTTCCTGAAACAGAGGCGACTCCAGCTTCTAGACCACCTTTGCCCATAGTGAGCTTCGCCAAAATCATCAACGTGTCCGGAGCAAGCCCCGCACGCTGGACCATCTCTTCAGGAATCCCTGCCCCTTCGCTTAGGCCTCTCAGCGCGTCTTTATATTCATTCAATTGATCGGCGTATTTCTCTTCGAGGAATTTTACGATGCGGTTTTCGATGAAGATATTGATAGCGTCTACCAATAACGCCTGCGCTACGGGAGAGTTGGGAAGGATTTCTCTTACGGTGTCGGGAATGAGTTTCGCGACTCTTAAAACCGCCCCTTTCGGAATTTCCTCTTTCAGGAGAGTTCCGTGCTGAAGCGCCATTTCGTAGGAAGAGCCCTGGAGGAACAGAGCGTGAATCCCTTCCCGGTCGAATCTTTGGCCCTTGGGAGCCGAATCAGCTACTCCCAGGGAAGCGAACGTTACTGCCATCGCCAAAAAAACCAAAGATTTAAACTTCATACTGCCCCCAAATCTACTACGGGGAGCTTATCGACAGAAAAGCGGGCACACGGGAGCCCGCTTTGACGCGCAGGCTAATTTAGTGTTCCAGGAGAATAGGATCAATTGGTCTCTGCCGGCCCAACAAGATCCTTTCGGGCTAGCGCCCTCAGGATAAATTCAGGCTTGTTTCACAAGCCTGAGTTAACTCTGCCAGGGGCCGCCCAACACCTCTGAGGTGGGAGCTTCCATGTTCATTTTGCGCTCGTAGAATTTCTCACCCTCTTCTCGAGAGTGCTTGAGAAGCTCAGAGAAAAAACTTTCCTTTACCGTGCGCAATATGTGGTGAAACGAATATTTCATCGGATAGATCTTAGTTCCGATGAGGTACGCTTTCGCGATGAAGTACATGGCGAAGTAGAGCTTGGTCCAACGTCTTTGGATCAAGTACTTCATCGAAAGATTGCGCCACGAAGGAAATACCAAAAGCCATAATCCCAAAAGACTTAAGTTCACCTGCTCCAGCTTTTCTTGCTCGGTAAAACAGCTGAATGGCGATTCTGTTTGGTAGTTTTGATGCAACTTTTCAAAGTCGCCATCAAAAGCACCCACGTCGATTACATACTGAGTGATTGGGGTTCCTGGGTACGGATGCAGTTCTGGGAACTCACCGAATACCACTTTGTTATCAACGTTAATATCAACCGAGTCGATGTCGTAATCGATCGCACGATAACGAAGACCGATAGTCTCCAATTTATTAAGCAACGCTCGTCGCTGCTCTTTCGGCATCGTTTGATCGAGCGGGAAATCTTGCTTGAGCGTTCCCATGTTCACTTTGAAATAAGAGTGAAGATGATCGACTAAGTGAGCTGCTTTCATTTCGAAAGCTTCGTCATCGGCATGAGGCAAGATCGGAGCGGGAATAGCTAAGATCGTATTTGAGAAAGTAGCGATATCGTTCTTCTGGCAGATCTCGAAAGCAAAACGGATATCTTCTTCGCTCATGCCTCTTTTTAAAATATGCTCGCGGATAAAAGGATTTCCGGATTCGATAGACATACTCATGGATTTGATGCCGGCCTTTTTCAAATATTCGATCATCTTAGGATCGCGTCTAACAAGATCAGCGCGAGTTAAACAGTGAAACGGAAGTCCAATGGCTTTGGGATATTTTTCCGCAAAATCCTGCAACCATTCGTCGCTTCGGAAAGTAAAAACGTCATCGTAAAACTTAATAAACTGAGTGGGGTAGTGCCGAATCATGTCCTCTAACTCGGCGATAAGGCGGTCCACAGAGTAGCGGTTCACCGTCTTACCTTTACCTCGGTAGACTTGATTGAACTTGGCATTGAAGCAATAGGTGCAAATGAAGGGACATCCGCGACTCGCCATCACACTTCGCATTCCGAAGTCTTTTAGACGAGTCTTTTCGTAAACCAATTCTCTATCATGAAATGGCAAATCATCGAGGAAGTTGGTTCGATCTCTCATCGAAACTTTTCCATCGGGACGACGATTCGTTCGGCTGACTAAATTGGATATCGCATCGGTGGATTCTTTGCCCGCGATTGCTTTCAACATCAAAGGCCACGTATCATCGGCCTCGCCGACAGCGAGGTAATCTAGCATCGTGTCTTCGATAGGAAGCGGTTTTGCCCCTTTGGAGGGATCAAAACCAGCGGGAACGGTCAAATTCTCTTGATAGAGTCGCATGCGCGCATGGTTAAACGTGGGATGCGGTCCGCCCATGATCGTTTGGATCTTGTCTTTGAATTCGGTCTTAATCCATTTGTTCGCTCGGAACATAATATTGCTTTCGCCGGTCTTCGCGCTGTATGCGACAAGATCAGGACGAATCGAGCGAACTTCTTCTTTAAGGTTGTTGTGTTCTAAAACGTTCAGGAAGGTCTCATGCCCATCTTTTTTGGCGAGCGCAGATAGCAACTCCACGTTCATGGGGTCGATATAGTCTTCCTTGACCATAACAAACATTATCTTCATCTGGGATTGCTCCGACTAGGGAATGACTTAATTTTACCACGTAAGGGCGATTCATGCCCCTAGGTAAGATCCTCTAAGCTAATTATATTACAGGGAAATTCGAGTGAGACGTGCGTGACAGGGCGAGCGACAATTTTGGCTCTCCTGAAGCTATTATCGGCACAGGCAAGGTAAAGCCTTAGGTTTTCATCGGAAATCGCGATTTGAAGCGCTTCTTGAAGCCTCGTATCAGGCCCAACTACGGCTGAATTCCTTGAGATTCCCTATCGGAATGGGGGCATAGCCCTTGCACAAGGACCCCTGTTGGTAGGTGCTGGGTAACACCAGCTTTTGGGAGAACCGTACTTCGGAAACGAACGTACGTAAGGGGGATGGGTCACATTTTATCGCTTCCACTTAAGCACACACACCCACAATTCAATAGGAGATGAGACTGTGAAGATAGTTGCAAAAAACGGCTCGGACTTCCGGCCGAAGGACGGAGATTTCAGCACCACGACACTCGTGGAACTCACGCCCGATTCAAAATTAGGTCGAGTACCATCAAACGTAGTTTTTCTCGTGGATGCTTCTAGCTCCATGGGCGGAAACAAATGGTCTATGGTTAAAGGTGCCCTTTCCGAATTGGTTGAGTCATTGAAAGATGATGATCGAGTCGCGTTAGTGCTTTTTGATTCTAGCGCCAAAGAAATTTTTCCATTAGCTTCGCTCGCTCAAAATCGCAATGCGATGAAGACGGCCATTGAGAAGCTCGCTGCTCCTTCGGGAGTGACGAATCTTGAAGCCGGCTTAAAAATCGCTTTCGGCGCTTTTGATGCTCGTTCGAGTGCAGACAAAGTGAAACGTGTTAACCACGTGATTCTTTTAACCGACGGTTTTCCAACCGACGGTCAGGGATATCGCATGGAAAAGACGGATAAGTATGAATCCATTGTTCGCGATCAAGAGATGATCACCTTAACAGGTGTCGGTATCGGATCTGCGGATGACTACGATTCTTCTTTTATCGCTAAGTTGTCTGAGCTTGGTCGAGGTTCTTATTACCACGCTAACGACATGGCTAAGTTTAAAGAAGGCTTACAAGCTGAGATTGAAAAGCTTCAATCTTCGGTTGTCGGTGAACTTGTTCTTAAGTTTACGAACGTTTCGAGTCGCATGATGCGAATTGCGAAGATTGCGCCTGAAATCGTGGTCTACGACATTCCCGGAAATGCGAAAAACTTTGAGCTCCCCACGGGCTCGATGACGAGAGACCTCACGGCTTTCGTTGTTCAAACCAATTCCCAGGGTACGGGAAACAGCGGGGACGAAGTCCCGCTGTTCTCCATGGAAGCGGTTGCCGATGGTAAGAACTCAGAAAAGATCGACGTTAAGGTCCGTACGTCTGAGAAAGACGCCGACTTTGGCCAGGTTGACCCGGATGTATTCCGAGCCATCCAAGTTCTCCAAGTTCAATTGAACGGTGAAATGATTCGTGAGTCCCTGGCGACAGGCGACAAAGCGAAAGCGACCCGCTTGATTGATAACACCACTCGCATCGCGAGTGACTTGGGCCAAGATAAAGTAACGCGAGCGTTGACTCGACTTGCCAGCGACGTTCGTTCTGGCAAATCGGTTAAAGACGACCTCGCTACGATTCAGGATGAGTCTAAGAAGACCCGCCTGTTAATAGGTTAGTTAGGAAGGGACGAAGTGCAGCACTGTTCTACATGTAGTGCTGACCTGATTGCAGGGTCCCTCTTTTGCGACAAATGTGGTGGCAGCCAATCGCAAGTTAAAGTTGCGAGAAAGCTTCGACAGTCATCTTTCGACACCATTAAAGACGCAAAAGAGGGCATCCTCTCTCCAGGGGAGCGTTTAAAAGGACGCCACACCTACGTCATCGAGGAAGCGATCGCCCGCAGCGGCTTCGGAGCTACTTTCCGAGCCATCCGACAAAAAGACGAAGGACAGATCCTCATCAAGCAGATGATGGACCAAGCGTCTTACGACCAATTCAAAAATCAATTAATGGCTAGCTTTAAGCGCGAAGCCAAATTCCTTAAAAAAGTAAAACACCCAGCCTTCCCTCGCGGTTTTGAATATTTCGAACGTAATAAATCTTTTTATCTCATCATGGAATTTATTAACGGTAAGGAGCTATCCAAAGCCGTTGAAGAATATCGCAAACAGAACAAGGGCCAGATTGAAGACGGCCTTTTGGTGTATTTGGGAATGGAAATCGCGGACGCTTTAGAAGTGGTCCACAACCAAGGTTACATCTATCGAGATATGAAACCTCAGAACGTCATGCTCGATGGTATCAGTTCGCGAGTTAAGTTAATCGACTTTGGAACGCTCTATCATACGTCAGATGTCGATCCGCTCATTTTCGAGTCGGAAGGCTATACTCCTCCTGAGTTCAAAGATCGCAAAAACAAATTTACGGCAGCTGGCGATATCTACAGCTTAGGCGCCCTCCTCTATGAAATTGCAAAGAATGGCGACATGCCTGCTCCCGATGCTAAGCTCACGGGTACGAAGCACGATAAGCGACTCATTCAGATTATCGAGAAGTGTTTAAAGTTAGATCCGTTGCAACGCTTCCAACGCGCTAAGCATGTGAAAGATGAGTTAGCTAAACTTACGAAGAAAGGGTTCTGGCCCTTTCGTAACTCTAACGCCATTTCGCTGGTTGAAATTTCAGTATTGCCCAAAACGCTTTATCCCGCGGCTTGTACTTTTTGCGAGTATTGCGGATTTGCCGATCCTAACTCTCAAGCGGGCTACTGCAAAAAATGTCGAGTGCCGATGCGAGTGGGAAGACTTTCGCTTAAGAATGGCAAAGTCGAACGAGAATTCTTTCTCTACAGCGATGAGACGATTTTAGGAAGTTCGAACCAAGCTCACTTTGCCGTCGGCGATCCCAAAGACAAAGAAGGCGTCGCGAACAAACACGCCCGCATCTTCCGACGCAAAAATGGTTTGTGGTTAGAGTCGCTAGACAAGGACCGCGATAAAACGCTTTTAAATCAGCGAAAGATCTTAGGCCCGGTCGAATTGCGCGATGGCGATCAAATCGAACTTGCCTCTCTCACCTTACGCTACAGCCTAAAAGACGCCTGTTGACGCTAAGAATCATTTCGGCTCTAAAACTCCCTGGATGAACAAAATACTTCTTCCTAACTAGCGTCGCTTCATGCTCTACTTAATAGGTGAAGCCTCTTTCCATCTCCGTCCTAGTCGGCGGGGTTTTTCATGCCAATCGAATGATGCGTGCACTCCTGGCTTCAGGACATGATGCTCGTCTCTACACCACATATCCAAAATCGAAAATTCGCGGAGTTCCTCCTGACAGAATTCAGTCTTTTCTGTGGCCCGAGATTAGATCGCGCCTTTTGTCACGCATGGACCGACAAAACCTTGGGGACGTCCTTAAGATTAAGAGCCTTGGAAGAAGTGCCGCAACCGCTCTAAAGAAGAGATCAGATCCGCCCGACATTATTATCGCGTGGTCGTCTTTCGGTCTCGAGGCCT
>JBBQIT010000043.1:0-13363 GCA_038325205.1 Bdellovibrionota bacterium | reverse complement strand
AAGTTGGTCCGTGACGACTAACGCCACATGGACCAAGTTACCGACCTAAGTGGCTGTGGACCGGACAATAATTATGTCGTCTTGGAATCTTTGACCGACGGAGGTCTTAAGGTCGTATTACCTAGTGATTTAGCGACGCAGCTTGCCGCACAAACGGTGCTTGGGGCCGCAAAGATGCTCATGGAAACCGGAAAACATCCGGCCCATCTCAAAGACGAGGTTACGACTCCAGCGGGTTGCACGATCGACGGTTTGATGGAATTGGAAGAGGGTAAGCTTAGGGTTACCCTAATCAAAGCGGTAGTGCAGGCTACCAAACGAGCGAATCGTTTGGCCAAGCTCGCAAAAATTTAAAGTGCCTGGTAGGGTGTGGGGCAAAGGAGCAGGTTATGTCGAATGAAGCGAAGACGGCGATTCTAAAAATTGACGGAAAAGAATATGAATTGCCGCTGGTTGAGGGAACCGAAGGTGAAAGAGCTATCGATATCACCAACCTCCGCCAACTTTCGGGAGTCATTACCTTAGACAACGGGTACATGAATACCGGAGCTTGCCAAAGCGCTATCACTTTTCTTGACGGCGAAAAAGGAGTGCTCCGTTACCGAGGCATTCCCATCGAACAATTGGCCGAGAAATCGAGCTTTGTTGAGACCAGCTATTTACTCATCCATGGAAAACTTCCGAACAAAGCGGAACTAGAAAGGTTTTCGACCAATCTAACCCGACACACGATGCTTCATGAAGACATGAAGCGTTTTTACGATGGCTTCCCACGTGAAGCTCATCCCATGGCGATCTTGTCGTCTGCGGTCAGCACGCTTTCTACGTTTTATCAAAACACTTCAGACATGAATGATCCTTCCGATATCGAGCTTTCGATCTATCGGTTGCTGGCAAAACTTCCGACGATTGCGGCTTTCTCCTACAAGAAATCTATCGGCCAGCCTTTCGTCTATCCGACGAATGCTTTGGACTACTGCTCTAATTTCTTAAAGATGATGTTTGCGGTCCCTGCTGAAGACTACACGGTCGATCCTGATGTCGCCCGTGCTCTCGATCTGCTTCTTATTCTGCACGCGGACCATGAACAAAACTGCAGTACTTCCACCGTTCGTTTGGTGGGGAGTAGCCGCGCCAATCTCTATGCTTCGTGCTCGGCTGGTATTTCGGCACTTTGGGGACCGCTACACGGCGGAGCGAACCAAGAAGTGGTAGAGATGCTCCAGTCCATCATTGAAAATGGTGGCGGAAACGTAAAACGCTACATTGAACGTGTGAAGAACAAAGAAGCCGGCGTAAGGCTTATGGGCTTTGGACACCGCGTTTATAAGAATTTCGATCCGCGAGCTAAGATCATTAAGCGTTCTTGTGACGCCATCTTAAAAAAGATGGGCATTCAAGATCCGCTCTTGGACATGGCAAAGCAATTAGAAGAAGCGGCTTTGCAGGATGAATATTTCATTTCGCGAAAACTCTATCCGAACGTAGATTTCTACAGCGGTATCATCTACCGCGCGATTGGGATTCCTACCAATATGTTCACGGTGCTGTTTGCCATCGGACGTATTCCTGGTTGGATTGCGCAATGGAAAGAGATGTTGGAAGAGCCGAAGTCTAAGATCGGCCGTCCTCGCCAGATCTATACCGGGCCTAAGGAAACGCGATACGTTCCTCTTCAAGAACGTCCGTAAGGTTCGTCTCGTTCGTCATCGCAATGACGAGGAGGGCGGCGTGCGAAACGCTCTGCTGCAGTCGTAGTTTTTTGTACTCCAACTAAGGCTTCCAGGCTTCGCTTGCAGCTACGCCCAGGCAAGCACCTTTTTACCTCTAAGGTTTGGAAGCAATGGAGCGGCTGCCGCTGTCGGCTAATCTTCTATCGATGATGGTTTCAAACATTTCTGGCGGGTAAGCGCCTTTCAATAACACTCCTGCCACCACAAATCCTGGCGTACCAGTAATCTCGTACTTCGCCGCTTCTGCAGTGTCCGCTTCGATCTGAGCTTTCACTTTGTCAGTTGCCATGTCGGCCTTCATCTTCGTTAGGTTGGCGCCAACCTTTTTTGCCATCTCGTCTAAGAAAACCTCGCCTTTAGTATCGAGGGTTTCCTGTTTCGCAAATACTAGGTCGTGAAAGGCATAAGCTTTTTTCGTACTTTGTAAAGAGATGGCGGCGAAACGAAGTGCTGCGGGCATAGCGTAAGGATGCATCGGGAGAGGAAAGTTTTTAAAGACGTAAGTTAATTTGTCTCCGTATTTTTTTCGAACGACTTCTATGTTTTCGGCACCCTTTTTACAATAAGGGCATTGGAAGTCGGAGTAAGCGACTACCATGATCGGGGCATTCTTTTTTCCAAGAATAGCGCGATCTTTTTCGATCTCTGGGGTTTTTGGGGTTTTGTAATCTGTCTCAATCTGCTGTTCTACCATTCGGGCCTGCATTTCGCGCATGAGTTCGTCATTGGACGCTTCCGCACGTAAGACCAAAGGCATGAAGGCGATGAAGAACAGAAGGAATAATTTCATAGAGGCCCCTTTAAATGTTTAAAAAGTATAGGAAGCGGCAATTCCGGGAATATTTTTGCTGGTAAGCGGCATGGGCATTAAGAGTAAACCTTGATACTCTCGTTTCATGTCCCACTTTAGCCTATCATAGAGAATATTCTGCCTCGACGGGGCGATCCAGGCATCAAATATTTCCCATATCCTTAAGGCGGCGTAGACTCCCGCCATAACGTAGGTGCCTCCACAGTTTTTGATGGAGCTTGACGCGAATGGATCATGACAGTCTTTCGCAAATGCCACGGCGCCGAATAGCGCACCTACTTCACCGACTGAGAAAAACCAGCCTTTGTTTTTGTAACTACCTTCCACGGCGTGGCCGATCCCGAATCCCGGGACTACAGCAAGAACACTACCGAGCAAATAGTCACTTTTTGAAATAGGTCCGCGCCTTAGGATCTCTTCGTCATCTTCAGAAATCGTGCCGAAAGCAACGTGACAGGAAACGATGCAGAAAACGGCGGATAGCAAAATGAAACTACGAGTTGGAGCTCCCATTTTTCCATCCTTGGAAAAAAGTATAACTCATCAGCAAGGATGATGCGTCGCTTTCTTTTGCCTTTCCGACGGAGAGCCATTATCTTAGAAGAATTGAGCCTTGAATAAACCCACACATCATTTGAGCAGGAAACCTTGGCTAAGCAAAAGATAACATCTAGCAGCACGGCGGAATACTTTTCCAAGAACCTACAGCAGGTGGGCTTTTCCTCGCCCACCAAAGCGGTGTTGACGACTTTGAAAGAGGCGATCGACAACTCTTTGGACGCCTGCGAAGAAGCGGGAATTCTCCCAGAACTCGTCGTCGAAATTGAAAAGGCGGGAGCGGGGACGCTTAAGAACACCGATCTAGTTCGCATTTACGTAGAAGACAATGGTCCCGGACTTGAAGTGGAAGAAGTTTCAGCTGTGTTTGGCGAATACCTAGCCTCTTCGAAATTCGGACGAGGGCGTTGTTCCCGCGGTCAGCAGGGTATAGGTATTTCCGCAGCGACAACGTGGGCGCAGCTTACCAGCGCTAAAGGCGTTCGAGTCGTCACTAAAACTGCCAAGATGCGCCAGGCCGTCACCGGAGTCGTCGAAGTCGACATCAAACACAATAAAGGCGTCATCAAAGACAAGAAGACGATTCAGTGGACCAAGCCTCACGGAGTCAGCGTAGAGTTTTATATCGACGGACGCATTCAGCTAAATGGCGAAGGTGGGTTGATGACGTACCTATTGGGTACGACGCTTGTGAATCCTCACTTAACTTTGAAGTACACGGTGCCCGAACAAAAGGCACAAAAAGTGGAAAGAGTGAGCGATATTTGTCCTTCCATTCCTGATGCGACCACTCCGCATCCTCACACGATGAAATTGGGAGAGTTTATTGCTCACTCCCATCTCTTCGGTCGGATCGCAGTTAGCGCTTGGCTCAAAAAAGGTTTCTCCCGTATCACCGATCATGTGATCGGCGAGATTATAAAAAATGGCGTCAGTAAGAAAGTATTAGAACAATCTGTAGATAAGACTGCGGACGCCGATTTCAAAGCTCTATTTAGCGCGATTCACAAAACCGAATTGATGGCACCTAGCACTCGATCGGTAATGACTATCGGCGAAGCGGCCTTCTCTAAAAGCGTAAGACGTCTTGGTGAAGTTGACTTTTTCTCGGTGCTAACCAGAAAGCCTACTATCTGCGATTACAAACCGGTTGCGGTCGAAGTAGCCATCGCTCGTTTAAAAAGCGGAACGGCAAAAATTGCAGGAGAGACGGACGACTCTCCTGCCACTATTTTGCGATTTGCGAATCGAGTTCCGTTGCAGTTCGATAAAGCGGCCTGTGCGATGGTGAGAGCCATTGAAACGGTCAACTGGCGAACCTATGGCCTTGCGCAACCCAAAGACAGTTTGCCGCAAGGACCTTACGTTATTGCAGTAAGCTTAGTCTCGCCTTTCATTAAGTTTAAGAACGCATCCAAAGAAACCGTAGATGCCAGTGATGAACTGGTAGAAGAGATGCGCCGTACTTTGATCCAAGCAGGTCAAAGACTCTCTCGTCATATTCGCAAAGAATCGAAAGAGGCCGATCTCGAAGAGAAGCTTCGTCATATCGAACAGTTTTGTCCCATTTTGGTCGACTGTCTCTGCCGAATTACTAAAGCGCCAGATTCCCGGAAAAAGAAAGCTACTGAAGGAATCATTAAGCTCTTAGGCCGTGATGTGAACGCTGCGAAACGAGATCTTAAAGAGGCTAATACCGCTGTAAAAGATGCGGTGAGCAAGGGCAAAGTGCACGTTGTTAATACGGATGATGTCTTGAAAGAGACGGAAGAAGAGATTGAGTCCGGCTCAGACGACGTCGAAGGCGATGACGCCAAGGTGAAAGCTTCGGGTAAGGGTAAGAAGGCCGCAGCCAAGCCAGCCAAGAAGAAAGCGGAAAAGAAACAAGCCACGACTAAAGAGAAAAGAGTGACGGCATGAAAGAAGAAACAGTTCCGCAGTTATCCAAAAAACTTTGCAACATTTTACTTACCGATCTTGAAAACGCCCGACGCCCGGTGTTGGAAGCGATTAAGTGTTCTTTAGATAATGCGAAGTATTCACCGAGCGTAGGATACTTAACGCCGGGTTCGAAGAGAGTTCGCACGGAATTAAACGTCTCTTCGGTTCAGAAAATGTCGAGAGCGATATTCCTCCTCGAAATCTTTCTTAGAAACTTAGAGACCGGTGCGGTCAACACGAAGCGTGAAATTTATTACATCTCAAAGGGCGAAACGAAACATAACCCTTCGCTAAAACCTTTAGATTTCGCGGACCAGGACGAAAGCGATTCGGTTATCGATTTTATTTGCGAAATGCTCGAGTGCTATCGAGAAGAACTTAACTGTTTTGCGAACGATCGCGGCGGCCAAACTTATTCCAACCAGCTCGAAGTCACAGAAACTATGCCAGACGGCGAAAAAGCGGTTGTCGACTTGGGCTCTTTGGGAACTTCGCCGTTCCAACCGAAGAACCGACCACAAAGCCTTCAACTAAGGGCTAAGAAGAAGATCGATTTCTGCTTAGTTGTCGAATCAGAAGGTACGGCGAACACTTTCGTCGCTAATGGCTTCTGCAAAAGAAACAACTGTATCCTCATGGGTGCGCAGGGCGTACCCAGTAATGCCGTCCGTGGGTGGTGTAAGCTGATTCAGGATCAGTTGAAAATTCCGATCTACTTCTTCGGAGATCTGGACGCGTACACCATGCAAAACATTTACCGTACGCTCAAAGCGGGTTCTGCCGCGAGCTTAATCCGAAACTCAGATTTTTCGGCACCCGACGTGAAGTTCTTGGGCGTACTTCCTTCAGATATTAAAAAGTACGACCTTAACGATTATCCCGTTAAGGAAAACGACCTTCAAGAAGCGAGGGCGCTAAAGAAAGCTTCGGATGCTCTTAAAAATGATCCTTTCTTCAAAGATAAGAAGAATAAGGGCGTGACTAAGATTCTTCACTGGCTCCTCGAAAATAAACGACGTTGTGAGCAACAGGCGTTGTTTACGGTTGATCCTAGAGATCCCACGATGCCGGAAAAGATCATCCTCGAAAAAATTAAAGCTGGGGACTACGTATAGCATCTATGAAATTAAAGATTCTCTTTAGCAGTTCTGGCTTAAGAGGAATCTACGGCGGCCCTGCATTCTCTGAGTCCTTGCTTTGCGCAGGCCTTCAATCTTTAGGCGACGTCACCGTTCTTTGCGAAGAAAATCATTTAGACGAAGCCTTTGCCAAAAAATTTGGCCTCACCAAATTTGTAACGTATCGTCGTTTCGACCCGCTTCTTGCTTGGCTATTTCCCTTCCATTCCCTGAATCGGCTTATCGCCGAAGCTGATGTCTTTCACCTGAACGGGCATTGGAAGTGGGAGAACTTTTTTCTGACCCGTCTTTGTCAGCGCTATTCCGTTCCCTATGTCCTGCATCCTCGAGGAATGCTCTTGGTGGGACACAATAAAGTTTTGGTAAAAAAACTATTTAATCTAGTCTTAGGCAACGTTATTGTTTCGGGTGCGGCAAGGGTCATTGCGCTTAGTCACTTTGAAAAGCGCCACTTTCGTCCCTACCATCTAAGGCCAGGGGCGGTGGAAGTGATTCCCAATCCGATCGCTGCCCCGGATGCCCATGACGAGACTTCTAAAAAAGAGCCATATTTTTTATTTATCGGACGTATAGAGCGCCGGAAGAATCTCATTTTCTTGGTGGATGCTTTTTATCGTTACCTAAAATGGGGCGGTGACGGCGCGCTTCTTTGTGTGGGTCCTGTCGAACGGGGATATGACAAAGACGTAAAAGCTCATGCAGAAATGTTGGGAATTTCCGAACGAGTGATACTTAAGCCCGCGGCTTTCGGCACCGAGAAGGCCAACTACATTCGTTCCGCTAGGGCTGTGATCTATCCGGCTTTAGAAGAACCTTTTGGGCGAGTTCCTTTCGAAGCGATCATCGCGGGGACTCTTCCCATTATTCCTGACGCCAGCGGGAGTGCCGAATACCTGCGGGCCTTACTTCCGCAATGTGTTTATCAGGCAGAAAGCGTCGACTCTCTCGCTGCCGCCCTCGAAGCAGTTACCCGCTTTCGCCAAGGCGACGCTTTGAAAGCCGCACAGAATTGGGTGCGCTCTGAGCTCGACCCTACCCATAACGCAAACCTGGTTTATGAGCTGTACGACGCGTTAGTATCGGGGCACCCCCCAAGAAAACAAAAGGGCGCTTTACCCGGTTAGCGTTTACTGCGTTTTGCTGTGTGGTGAGAAACGGGCGCACGTTTAGCGCCCGAGGCTTTGATACTACCCGAACTCTTCGACATTCCTGAGCTTGAGGCGATGGCAACTTGAGTGGCCAACATGCTGCACATAAATCCGTAGGTTCCAAAGGCGGTTAATGAAGATTTCATTGTAGAGGTTCCTCCGTTGCAAATTACCAATGCGCACAAAGTAGTGCAGGTTAGATGCCAAGCTCGGCAGGCTCTATTTCACAAAGGGTAGGGGCTAGTTTGTAGTTTTCTGCACCACATTAGCTTGCGGATCGTGGTCTTGCCCCGGCGACGCGTCTGATAAGAGGTACTGCCAATTCGGGCAATCGTTATTGGATTTTTACAGACAGGATCCTATCTCCGACTTCAATCTTGTCAGCGACCTCCATGCCTTTCGTCACTTCAGCAAAGACGGTGTAACGCCCATCGAGATGGGGATTGGGACCAAGATTAATAAAAAATTGGCAGCCTCCCGTGTCCTTTCCCGCGGTAGCAATTCCCACGGTTCCTCGAGAATGGCGCGTAGGAGAAACTTCATCACGAATTAAAAACCCCGGACCTCCGTACCCGTCGCCTCTAGGATCTCCCCCTTGAATCACAAAGTTGGGAACGACACGGTGAAACGTCGTGTTGCGATAAAAACTCTTCCTGGCCAGCTCCACGAATCTCGTAACCGTGATAGGAGCGGCGTTCAAAAATTTAATTTCGATGTCACCCCGCGAAGTTACTATCGTCGCTCTTCGCCGAACCGAATCGGCAATGCTAGAAGCGGAAGGCGTGGTTTCGGTGACCGTACTATTCAAGGGAATTCGTGCGCTTTCATCCTTTCCGGAAATCGCCTTAATGGCATCGACAGCAGCTGAGACAACTCCCTTCTGCGGATCATTCAACGCCATTTGAAGCAAAGCCAGGTGAGAAGTATCTCCGGTAACCGCCAAAGCGGCCAAAATAGACTCTTTCGCTTCCAACTGGTCAGTTCGAGTGAGAAGCGGATAGGTGGCCGCTAGTGACGCTGCGAAATCTTTCCAACGAAGTTTTTCGGCGGATTCGGAAACCATAGCGGCGATTCCCACATCCGCTTTCTCTAGTCCATTCCGCATGGCGGCTTTTATCGTCGAGGAAATTCCAGCGCCGCCCCAGAGCATTATCCCCTCTAAAGTCTCTTCAATAATTTTGAGGTCGCTCTCTCGAATCAGGGAAGCGATGAGATCGCTATCCTCGGCTGAATTGATACCCGCTATCGCTTGAGCGGCAGCTGGCCGAATGGGTGAAGTCTTTACCTTGAGGATTTCAAGTAACTTGGGCCTAGTAGTCGAAGGAGACAGACGGGCTAATGTCTTAAGGGCTGCGCCTCGTACCCAAACGGAGGGTGTTTCCTGGTAGAGATTCTCGACAGCGTCAGTAGCTGCCGAAGCGGGTTGGCCATAGGAAGACAAAGTATCGAGCACCGTAACGAGAACGCCAGAATCCGAAACCCCGAGAAGAGTTTTTAAAGCATTGACTCCCTTTGGGGTGATGTCTTGCCCCGATAGAGCTTTGGCGCCTTCGATCTGGAGCGGAGGATATTTATTACTGGCCAGAGTGTTTACGATAGCATCGGTCACTTCAGAGCTTTTCGTTTTGGCTAGCGCTTTAAGAAGGAAACCTTTCCCATAAACCAATTCAGACTGCGCCAAAGCTTGAATCACGTCTTTAATGGGAAATGCTTTCGGATCGGACTTGTATCGGGAAAGAGCGAACGCCGAAGAGAGCGCGGGAAGGGTTCCTCCTTTGGCAAGTTCCGCGAGTCGCGAAAGGGCTCCTTCGGGGACTGTCCAAGCGGCGGAATTTCCGGACCAGAGCAATCCCAAACCCAGGGCCGCGGATTCAATGACGCGAGGGTTGCCCGAAGGGTTTAGATAGTTCGCCAATACTTGTTGAGTTTTTTCAGTTCCGACTCTACCAAGCCCGACCAGCACGGGAGCTAAGACTTCAGGACTTTTATTGAGAGCGGCCTGTTGTATCAAAAGTTTGAGAGGAAACTCTCCGCCGATAAGTCCAAGCGAGAAAGAGGCAATCGCTTTTAGATCCTGATTGCCGCGATTCATGACAGTCGCCATCTCATCGAACCCGGAAGTATCCCCGATTCTACCGAGAGCTAAGATGGCGGCGTGGGCGACCGTAGCGGAAGGGCTCATTACGGAAGTCGCTAAAAACCTATCTTTGGCGATGCGATGGTCCTCTATCTCTAGAATTCGACGAAGCGACCCTCCCGAAACCGGAGCGGCATTAGGACTGCGCCGTGCTCTAGTACCTGCAACGGAAAAAGTGGGGACACTACTGACGATGAGAAGATAAAGCAGCCATTTCATCTGTCTATACTCGGGCGGAAGCGGGATCTCGTCAATGAGATGGGATAGTGCCATGTCTCGCCCTCGGCTATCCCCAAATTCTTGATGCTATGGCTCCTTTCAGTACTGAAAGTCGATTGATCCCTTTTTAAAATCTTTCTTGACGGTAAGAATATAATTTTCTAAAACGCTCATCAAGGGAGAGATCCCTTACTCCTAAGAGAATGGCGACAGCCATGGAGCACTTCTTACCGCAAGTCACCTCAGCTTTGGGGATGACCGCTCGACTTCTTCGGCTCCTAAAATGTTCAGCGGACTTCGTCCGCGAAACAGATACCTAAACTTATTTCGGATGTGTTTACCGACGCTTGGGGTGTCGAATTTACATTCCGTTCAGACAGCCTAAGTGCCGTTCGGTGCTTGCTATCTGAGTTGTATCTAGGAGTCCAAAATCATGAAAAACATCATCAGCGTGTTCGCTTTGGCGTCACTCGTTCTATCGGCTAGCGCCTTCGCTAGCGGATTCAAATGTCAGACAGATGATGGCTACAACGCCAAAATCTTCAACCATGTCGATCCGCTTAACGGCACTCGTACGCCTGCGGTCCTTGTGATTAGCTCTCTCGAACAAGGCACCCTGCTAGTTCGCAAAGACGCTGAGATTCACAAAGCCAACCGTGTAAACACGGTGCGGTATACGGCCGAAGGAAATCGCAAAACGGATGCCGATCAGGTCGTCTTGCAGATCAATTTCAAGGAAGGCGTTGAAGTCCTTGAAGCCGGCGAAACCACGCTAGGACAGTTGGTCTTTGTTAAAGACAGCGACCGAGAAGTGAAGCAGGTCGTGTGTGAGCGTTATTTAAAGAATAACTAGTCTATAGAGCTAGGAAAAAGGGGGCCATAAGGCCCCCTTTTTTAGTTTTAGATCTAGATCTAGATCTAGGTCTAGGTAATAGAGCTAACGCTAGCGCTGACGCTAACGCTAGGGGGGGAACGGCCAAGCAAAAGGATCTGCGAACTTTCCGAATCTGCTTGCCTAGCTTTAGCGTTAGCGTCAGCGCTAGCGTTATTACCTAGTCTAGGCCTAGTTCTAGCGCTATGACCTAAAGCTAAGTCTATGATAGGTTTCCGAAACGGAGATCTTTTGGAATACCTCGTTGGCCTAAATTCCCCTCAGCGTGCCGCCGTCATCAGCGGCGATGGCCCTATCCTTATTCTCGCTGGGGCGGGTAGCGGAAAGACTCGGGTGCTTACGCATCGGATAGCTCACCTCATCTTTGAGCGCCGTGCCCACCCCGGAGAGATCTTTGCCGTTACTTTCACCAATAAAGCCGCGGGTGAGATGCGCCATCGCGTCCATCAGATCTTAGATCGTATTCCAGAACTTCGGCATGCCGCCCAAGATATGTGGGTCGCTACTTTCCATTCCGCCTGTGTCCGAATTTTGCGTTCGGACATTCACCACTTGGGCTACAACAATCAGTTTACGATCTACGACGACTCGGATCAGCTCTCGCTCATCAAAGCGTGCATGAAGGATCTGAACATCAGCGATAATGTGATTTCGCCGAAGGCCGTCCAAGGGCGTATCAACAAGATAAAAAACGAAGGCGACGACCATGAGACGTACAAATCGCTGTATGGTGGCCCGTTAGAAGACGCTTTTGTTCGCATTTTTATTCGTTACGGCGAAGCTTTGAAGATGTGTTCCGCCTTAGACTTTGCCGATCTTATTTTAATGACGGTAAGGCTCTTTCAAAAACAGCCGCGAATTCTCGCTAACTATCAAAGTAGGTTTCGTTACCTCCTTATCGATGAGTATCAGGATACGAACCGCGCCCAATATCTCTTGATGAAACTTTTAGCGGGAGACAATGGGAACATCTGCGCCGTAGGCGACGAAGATCAATCGATCTATCGTTGGCGTGGAGCGGATATCACTAATATCCTCAATTTTGAGAAAGATTTTCCCAACGCTAAGATCTTTAAGCTCGAAGAAAACTACCGCTCCACTAAGAACATCATTGAAGCCGCGAGCGCCGTCATTGCTAACAATACGGAACGTCGGGACAAAACGCTTTGGACTCAAAACTTGGGCGGCGAGCAAATTGAAGTCATTGAAGCTTATGACGAGCACGATGAAGCGTACAAACTGTCTTCCCATATCCAAGAGGCGATTCAAGAATATACGTTAAATCAAATCGCCATTTTCTATCGGACCAACGCTCAGTCGCGTGTGATTGAAGACATGATGCGCTCCAAAGGCGTGAACTATCAGGTCTTCGGTGGTTTGAAGTTCTATGACCGATTAGAGGTTAAAGACGCCCTGGCGTATTTAAAGTTGCTAGCGAATCCCAATGACGACGTGAGTTTCCGCCGGATTATTAACGTTCCCACACGCGGCATTGGGGCTGTCTCTTTGGAAAGATTCTCGAAGAAGGCCTCGGAGATGCAGATTAGCCATATGCAGCTTCTAGAAGCGCTTTGCGGCAAAGAGGGCACTGAGCTCGTTGATCTCGCGAGATCCAAAAAGAATTTTAAAATTTTCTACGACATGATGGAGCGATTCAACGAGTCCAAAGGGTCGATGCTTCCTTCTGACCTCCTGAACATGGTGCTCGAAGAGAGTAACTACCGAAAGAGCCTTACCGACGAACAAAGTGTTGAGTCGCAGAGTCGTTTAGAAAACTTAGCCGAGCTTAGACAAAGTATTATCGAATACGAGCTGCGTGCCGGAGCAGAGCACCCCGAAAAACCGATCACGTTAACCGGGTTTTTAGAAGAAATCGCTTTAGTCTCCGGAGCAGATAAGCCCGATCCCGATGCGCCTGCTTTAAAAATGATGACCATTCATATGGCTAAAGGCCTTGAATTTGACGTCGTATTTATCGTAGGACTCGAAGAAGAGTTGTTCCCAAGTATTCGCGGCTGGGAATCAGAAGACCAGGCGTCGATTGAAGAAGAACGCCGTCTTTTTTACGTAGCGATGACTCGAGCTCGAAAAAGACTCCACCTGTTTTTTGCGAAGAATCGCACGGTATTTGGCACAGCCCACTTTAGAGTCATGAGCCGATTTATTGAAGAGATCCCAGAAAATTTCAAAGAGTTCAAAAAGGCAGACTATTTCTCTCGTCGACGCCAATTTTTAGATCGCCCGGGATTACCGCCACGACCTAAAGAGGTCAACGATGCCTATGAAGAGTTTAGCCAGCTACCTACTCAAGAGTTTGATGAGTGGAGTGAGTCTCAGGTAGACGATACCTATAGTGATGCCGAGCTTCGCCGAGGAAGCAAAGTGCTGCATCCCACTTTCGGGGAAGGCATTGTACGAGAGCTATTGGGCGGGGACAAGGTGACGGTTGAATTTCCGGGCCGCGGCCTGAAAAAGCTTTCGGCGAAGTTCGTTCAGCTTAAGTGCTAAAAGGGGAAAGCATGCGTTGTGATCTAGCTCATAGCTCGGACCGAAAGACTCTCTATCCATTTCGCGCCGAAGTCTGGAAGGGGCCACTTACCGCCGAGCAATTCATTGCCCGAGAAGAGTGTCTTTACGATCATCCTTTTGGAAAAACGAAAATGGAGACCTATGTTTGGCGTCATGACGACGGACATCCGGTCAGCGGGCTAGACGCACTTCAGATTCCCTTTTTGGTTAAAGAAGGAACCGCTATTAAGGAAGTCGAAGGAGTGCTCATCGCTTC
>JBBQIT010000042.1:0-13378 GCA_038325205.1 Bdellovibrionota bacterium | reverse complement strand
GCAGGTCCCGCCCTTTCCCTTGGAATCTTCGGCGTGGTATTCGCCCTCGGCGTCAGTCTGGCGAAGCTCTTTTCCAACGAAAAATCGCGCGAACAGGTTGTGATGGAGGAGATCCTAAAGTTGCATGAAAGGATCTCCGAGCTCACCAATAAAATGGAAAATCGATTCGGATTGACCGAACGACAGATGATTAGTCTTCGTAATCTGATCAGTCAGCAATTCGACTCGATGGCCCGGCAAGTGCGAGGGCAAAATCAGCTCCTCTCCGAGCGGCTGAAAAATACCGAAGCGTTAACTCGAGCTCTCGTTAATATTGTCGTTCACGCGGGTAAGGAAGACCAAGCCAGAATGCAGGACCTTCTGCGCCAAATCGAGGATGAGACGACGGCGATGGTGCTGCGCCCCAGCCTCGATAAAGCGGAGCCGATGAGTGCTGACGAGCTGAAGCAGGTGGCGAACCATTTCGATTTCAATCATTTCAATTTGGCGATGCACCGCCTAGCGCGCGGCGCCTCTTACTTCTCCAGAGGTCACATCCAAGCGGGCGGTACCGTCCCCAATACCTTCATTGAGATTGATAAACCCGGAGCCAAAAACACGCAGGCCAAGCTGCCGGAAAGCGGTATCGTAGGTCACACGGACCAGTACTTCGGTATCTACATTCCGCAGAAAAACGGACAATCGGATGCTGCTCTCATTGCTGCCGCACTGAAAGAGGTTGGGTTGGATATCCGCCCGAAGCGCTTTGATCGGTTTCGCTCCGATCTGGATGAGTCGGAAAAGGAGCTAGTCGAAGATTATAGTGGCCCTCTTAACATGGTCGCCTGGAGGCGGAATGGCAACTTGTGGGCGACCGTGGCGATGAAAACCCCCGACGTCAATCCCAACTACGGCATCTATAAAACCTATCTGAACGAGCACGATCCTAAGCTGAGCTATCAGAAGAGCATCATGGATGCGGCTTATGCGCAGCGCGCTTCACTTTTAGAATTGGCGCCGTTGGATTCCGAGGGGAGACCGTCGTTAACGCATCTTTTGCCGTTGTTTGCGAGATACCAGAAGTCGATCGATAATCTGCACAAAACGGTGGACTCGCAAGTGAAGTTTCACCTCAACGACCCTGAAAATACATTGAAGGGTTACGATCCGCGCGTTCCTCCTTCGTCATTGAAGCTGAGAGAAAAAGCTCTAGAGGAGCCCAACTTTCTTTTTTCGAAGGGGAATATTCCACCGTGTAACGGCTATGTGTTGCGGGATCCCGAGGGTAAAGAAGTGAGCACCCCACCGCTTAGCATCGATGCAAGCAGGCTGAAGGACTATCAAAAGTTGCTTCCGAAGGATGTCCTGATTGCAAAAGATCTGTTCGGGGGAGAGTTTGAGTGGTGTTTCGATAGTGTGCGCGCGTGCAACCGTCAGGATGAATACAAAACGGTGACCAAGGAGACGACGGTCAACGAAGAGGAATCTTCGTTAGGAGAGGTGCCGCGAAATGAGGCTCAGCTTGAGGTTCATGCAACGGCCCAGATGTGCATGGATGTCTCTGTGACTCTCGCCAACAATCGATTTGGACGTCGCGAGGTGTATCGCCAGACGCTCATCGATCCAAAACGCGAGTTCCTCGCCATGGATTTTTATACTGCACTCTATAGTAAAGACTTTGCCCAGCTTAGAGGGGGAACCAACGTGTTGCCTCGACCTGGTGACGACAGTCCCAAGAACCGAGCGGTCTTTGACGATGCGATCGCGAAGAATAAGGGATTTAAAAGAGAGCCACATCAGACCGACCTAGGGCAGTTCCTAGGATTAAAGTTTAGATCTGGCTTCAATCAGGGCAGTTTCATGAATGATCTTACAAAAATACGGGAACGTTGGCCCGCGTGGGAGCTTGAGCTCTTGGTTCCGGAGAAGCGGAATGGATTACCGGCACAGACACAGAGTGAGAACCTAAGGGACATTCGGTTGGCCATTAGCGAATTGATGGGATCGCGCCTTCAAGCTTACTACGATAAAGAACTCCATCCCGATGGGGAGGCCAAAACCGGCAAGATCGGTGTTGCCCTTCATGATCTGGAGGCCTCTCGTGTCTTGATGGTTAATGGGCTTTGGTATGCGCTCGGCGACGATCTTTTTGATAATCCCGATCTTCGGTATTTACTGGGCCAGGTCAACGGGTCGGCCGCCGCCTCTCACACGCTCGGAGTGCTTCTGGCTCAGGATGATTTCGCGGATTTTAGATCCCGGTTTTCTAAACCGGTCTCCGATTTGATGGGGTATCTGACCAATCCTCATGTTCGACCGGTCGCTCGTCGGTGGGGCGAACTTGATGACCTTTTATCCAATAAGTTGGAGCCACTCTATCTCCAACGAAAGAAGGCGATGGGTGGCGATGATAGGCTTCGTGTTCAGGAGTTACCACAGCCGGTGCAAACCGATGATCCGCGGTTTCTTAAATTGGAAAATCAGGCGCTTCAAGTCGTGACAATCGATCGCATGATGGGGACGGACTATGAATTTATTCAAGCGTTCCTTAGTGGGATTCAGCCGCACGTTCCGGAGCTGTCTAAACTCTCCGAAGAGGAGCAGAATCGCGCCCTCTATCATTTGGCTCATTTTGTTTACGGTACGACCAGAAAAAATAATGGTCCGGGACTACGGATCGCGGAGCTGAACCCTTTCATTGCCGATGCGATTAAGGCGGGACACACCCCTACCGCAAGCGATGGAAATGCACTCTCGAACTACTTTAATAAGCTCATCGCTCCGAACGGGGCGAATCTATCGCGTAGCGCGGCCCAAGGCACCCTTTTGAAGAAGTTGCATCAAGTGGGCTATGAAAATCCGACCCGGGCGACCAAGCAGATAATTGTGGAATTGGTGAACTTGAAGTTCGAGGACCTCAAGGCGCACGAGCTCGCTTCGGAGAACTTACGAGGACTTTATTCCCTCAAAGGGCAAATCTTAAGCCTGAGGGCGGAGCTAGAGGGCTTTTTAAGCGCGATGCAGGCGGATGGGGCTTCATCGGCAAAGTTGTATCGGAAGGAAAAAATCGACGTCAATGGATCCATGGTCGGCGAGGTGCTCGGCTTTATCAATCAGCTGTCCCCTAAGTTGGGACAGATCGACTCTGCGATAAGAACTGCGATCGAGACCATCGATTCGAAGACGATGAACGGCTCCACCAAAGCGGAGATCGTCGCAAAACAAGTAGAGAATTTGAAACCTCTCATTCCCCTTGCCACCCAACTGAGGGACTCGGGCAAGGCGAAGAGCCTCGAATCGGCGGCCCACTGTGAGGCGTGGCGGGCAGGGCAGGCCGAGGTTGAGAAAGATGATTTCCAATTTGAGCGCGGCGGCCCCGAGCTAGGCGGTGGCGGCGGGGAGCAGTAGTAGAGCCCTCATATCCTTTTTTAAACGGAGGTTCGAATAGTTTGATATTTGGTGGGCGCCACAGGGCTCGAACCTGTGACCTTCGCCGTGTGAAGGCGACGCTCTAACCAACTGAGCTAGGCGCCCTTTAAGAAAACTTCAAAATTTCAATGGCCCGAAATCCTACTACAATCTCACCCGCGCCGCCTGCGGCGACGAACATTACAACGGTCGCTACGCTCCCTTGGGCCAACTGAGCGGAGAGCCGTTGAAGAGGCCAGAAAGATACCATCGGATTTGCCTCATTCCCAACAGAAAAAGCACGCGAGTTGGGGCTGTACCGACGGGGGTAGTCTCCGCTATAAATATAGCTGGAGGATCCTTGCATAACGCATCTCAAGTGAAAGCACGCTCCGCTTGGAGTCCGCTGAAGCAGCCGCTATTTCGTACGCTTTGGATCGCCTCTATCGCCTCAAATTTAGGGACTTGGATGCAGAATATCGGCGCGGTTTGGCTCATGACCAACCTGACCGACTCTCCGTTTCTGATCGCCCTCATGCAGGTGGCGACGAGCCTTCCTATCTTTCTTTTTGCCCTCCCGGCCGGGGCACTTGCGGATATCATCGATCGCAGGTGGATGCTGATGGTGGCCCAGCTTTGGATGCTGGTCGCAGCACTTCTTTTGGGAATCTTGACCGTCTTTGGGATGACCACACCCTTCACTCTTTTAGCGTTAACTTTCTTACTTGGCCTGGGGGCAGCGATGAATGCTCCGGTCTGGCAAGCAGCGGTACCCGAAATAGCCAGTCGCGAAGAGCTTTCGGAAGCCGTCGCTTTGAACGGGATTGGTTACAATATTGCCCGCGTCGTCGGCCCTTCTTTAGGAGGTCTCGCGGTTGCCTCGATGGGGACTGCGGCAAACTTTTTTCTCAACGCCCTTTCTTTTCTAGGCGTCATCGTAGTCATCTACCGATGGAAGCGAAAACCTACTGAGAGCGCGCTCCCGGCCGAACGCTTAGTCGGAGCGGTTCGAGCGGGCCTTCGTTACGTCGGACACGCGCCGGTGCTTCAAGCGATCTTAATTCGAGCGCTGGGATTTGTACTCTTTGCCAGCTCGATTTGGGCTTTGCTACCTATCGTAGTGAAACAAGATCTCGATATGGGATCAGAAGGCTACGGATTACTTCTGGGCTGTTTGGGAACCGGCTCACTTATCGCAGCTGTTGCGCTTCCCCGCATTACTCTGCGGCTCTCACTCGATAGAAGGCTCGTCTATTCAAGCCTTATGTTCGCTGCCGCCACGTTTGCTTTAGCGTGGTCACACAATCTTCTTTTTTTATGTTTCATGATGATGGTTGCAGGTTTCGCTTGGTTAGTGGCGATTGTGGGAATTAACGTCGCCACTCAATCGGTAGCTCCCGTCTGGGTACAAGCCAGGGCTTTGGCACTGTACGCTTTAGTCACTCAAGGGGGGCTTGCGATCGGAAGTACGGTATGGGGACTACTCGCCACTCACGCCACTCACGGATTTGCGCTAAGCACGGCAGCCGTTGGGTTAATCCTAAGCATTGGGGCGGTCTTTCGTTGGCCGCTCTCGAAAGTTCATTCGTTTGATCTGACACCGAGTGCTCGTTGGCCCGGATCGATGAGCAACTGGAAAATGCATCCCGATGAAGGACCGGTGCTAGTTACGATCGAATATATTATTGATCCCGAGCGAGCTAGCGAATTTAAAAAGGCTGCGCAACTAGCTCACCAGATTAGACGTCGAGACGGAGCGATTCGATGGGAGCTTTATCACGATGTCGAAGTTGCGGGACGCTATCTTGAAATTTTTGCCGTAGAGTCTTGGGGTGAACATTTGCGACAGCATGCTCGAATCACTCGCTCCGACAGAGATCACCTAGCTCTCGTTGATGCTTTTCACATTGGCAAAGAGCGCCCAGCGGTCACCCATATGATTTACGCTCACGCCAACTAATCGCCCGCTTTATAAATCTTCCGCGATCATCAGACTTGCCAAATGCTGTGTTTATTGTTGTCCTCAAAGTAAGGGGTTAATGGGGGGTGAGTATGGTTGGAAGTTTGGGGAAACTTCTCTTTGCAGTGGTCTGTTCTTTAGTCTTAACAAATTCAACAATTAGCTTGGGAAACACGCCTGCTATGCCGGCGAATTTTCCTATGATGGGGCCGGATAAAGGCATCTCTCTCACGCCGGCGGAGAAGGAAGAAATCATAAGTAAGGGACGGAAGTTTGATGTCCCTTACCATCAGCAAACCGGCTCGAAATGCGGGTTCTACGCTCTAAAAATGGTGATGCACTATTACCATCAGAAAAATTCTAGCTGCATCAATCCTCCCGCCGAAGATTTTGGTCAAGGAGACGCTAGGTATGAATCACTCTACGAGTATGGACTACGAGCCGGTGAATATTGGTCTGACGACGGTGGTACCAACCCGTGGCATCTAAGAAACGTCGCTCAAGCCTACGGCTATAAGGCCTGGAGCCATTACGCTGTCTTCGGGGGATCGATCAAGACCCTGAAATACGATGTGATGAAACGAAAGATGCCCGTCATTGTCGCCGTTGCTGCTGTTGATTCCTCGACCGGCGAGCCAACCAAAGGCGATTTTATCGGCGGGCATTGGGTAATTGTCGAAGGGTTTACTACTTATCAGGGCGTTGACTACATGATCGTAAAGCATGGATGGAGTCACGGCTCCGTCGTTTGGAAAGTCAGTGATTTCCAAAAGTCATGGCGTTTTGGAACTTCTGTCGGGATTTGGCCAAAGGCCGAGAAAAAGTAACAAGAACTTATTTCGTCCCGTAGATTTTGGACTTTACCCTATTGTACAACTCAGGGCCAATGGCGATGGAGAGCTGAGCGCGTAGAAGCGGTGAATTTAGAATAAACCGGGGACAGAGATTCACCGCCTGGATGAAACAGCGACGAGAATCTTCGTAATATTGATAGCCATAGTACTTGATAGAAAGGTCGACGAAATGTCTTGCGCGAAGTTCCCGTGCCAGTTGCATTTTTTTGGCGTCAAGCCAAGCGCTCGCCTCTTTCATCTGAATAAAATGATTTAGAATGCGAAGCGTAGTCTCTTCCTCTGTGCGATTTCGGATAATGACGGAATGGTGATTCGCTTTGTGGACTCGATAGTCCGCAAGAATGGCATCTCGGAAATAAATAAGAGACTGTCGGGCAATACCTAAATTCAAAAACCAATCGGAATGGGTCATCCAAGGCTGAATCGGCAACGCATTTTTCCACGTCTCCCGTCTTGCCATCAATGTGGGAGCGCAAATGAAGTTAATGCCTAAGAGAGAGAGATAACCATTCCACTTTCGATCGCCAGGCTCTACGTGCGGGCGCGATTCTGATAGTGTCGTCGCACCCGTTTCATTGATAAGCGATGTGCAGCCGTAAACGGCGCCAACGTCCGGATTCGCGTTGAGGATGTTAAGTGTTTCCTGGAAAAAGATAGGGCGCAATCTATCATCCGCATCGATTCGACAGATGAAATCGCCTTGAGCAAGCGATAAGCCTTCATTGATCGTAACCACATGACCCTGGTTTTTTACATGGGTAACTATCTTAAGGCGACTGTCTTTAAATCCGCGCAGCACAGCTTGGGTATCATCAGTCGACGCATCATCGATAGCGATAACTTCTAAGTCATACTCTCCCAGTTGATTCAACACGGAAGAGACACATTCCCCAAGGAATCTTCCGTAGTTGTAGCAAGGAATCACTACGCTGATGAAAGGTCGGCTCATGTCCCGCCTTTCACTTTGGAAGGTTTGGCGCGCGAAATCTCGCGAGCAGGAACGCCTACTACCGTTGTAAACTCAGGAACGTCACGAATGACCACAGCTCCAGCACCAACGACAGCCCCGCGTCCGATCTTCACCTTTTGAATGAGGGTGGCTCCAGCGCCAATATAGACCGATTCTCCGAGCTCACAGTTACCAGAGATCGTGCAATTCGGATTTAAGTTGGAGTACGCGCCAATCACGCAGTCGTGCGAGACACTCGCTTTGACATTCAAAATGCAATGGTCACCTATCGTGACATTCGTGGTTACTATGGTATTGGGGGCTAACAAAGTTCCCTTTCCTAAGACGCTACCTTGTCCCACCGAAGCGGTGGAGTGAACTAGCGTCCAGGCTTTCACATTCGCTAATCGAAGCTTCTCTATCTTTTCCACCATCAGCGCCCGTGTCGAGTTATCCCCGAACGCCGTAATGTAGCGGAACTCTTCGTTCGTACGCTGAAACGCTAGCTCTCTGAGTTCTGCGATGCCACCCAAGATACGGCTTTTTTGCCAAACATCTATGGGCTTGCCTGTGTCTATCAACCCAAGCAGGGTTATGTTCGCATCGTAAAGATATGAACAGATTTCGGACCCATGTCCGCCTGCTCCTATAACGATGGTGTTCACAACCGACATCTGCCTACCCTCAGACTTTTCCGAACTTCGCTTCAGCCTTCTTTAAAACGCTTGCGACTCGATCCATCTGCTCTTTGGTGATCGTCGTGAAAAAGGGCAAAGTGATCACTCGACGAGACAGGTCCTCTGTTTTCGGCAGAGGGCGATCCGCATACTTTTTGAAAAATTCTTGCTCGTGTACCGGCGGGAAGAAATAGGCCCGGTTGTCGATGCCTTCCGCGTCTAGGAACTTGCAGATAGCATCACGGTGCTTTTTCATCTCCGGAGAGAGCTTAATCGTAAAGTCTTTGAACGTGTGGATCACTCCTGCAGGAGCTCTCATCACACTGAAATTGGTTTCGGTTTCAATCACGGTGGTGTAGTAGGCCGCTTTCTCTTTTCGCGTAGCCAGTACGTCATCTAAGTGCTTTAGATTTAATACTCCGAATACCGCGTGGAACTCGCTCATTTTGCCATTCGCGCCAGGATAATGGGTGTTGTAGTTCGATTCGATACCGTAGTTTCTCATCTTGCGAATACGGGCAATAAACTCGGGGTTTTTACTGCAAATCATGCCGCCTTCGATGCTGACTAGGGCTTTGGTTACGGAAAGCGAGAAGACTTCAGCATCTCCAAAAGTTCCCACTTTTCGGCCGTTTAGAGCAGAACCAAAGGCGTGAGCGGCATCATACAAAACTTTTATCTTTTTTCCGGTTTGTTCTTCGCGCTTGGTAACAATTGCTTCGATCTCATTCACTCGAGCGGGAAGCCCGTAGGAGTGAATACCGATTACGAATCCCACTTCGGGATGCTTTTTTAATTGCGCTTCTACATCGCTGGGAAGAACCGTCATGTCGTCTTCAATTTCGGTGAAGATTGGCGTTCCGCCACAATACAAAATCGCTTGGACCGTAGCCATGAATGTGAAAGAGGGAACCAATACTTTGTCTCCGGGTTTCACTCCGAGGGCTTGCAAGGAGAAGATTAAGCCCATCGTTCCCGACGAGACTGTCGCCGTTTCGCAACCTAGGTATTTGCCCGCGTCGGTTTCGAACTGGGTATTAAATTTCCCGAAGTTACTAATCTTTCCGCTCGCCAAAATATCCTTGAAAGCGGGAGTTAACTCTTCGAACGTCGGAAGATCAGCGCGAACCAAAGGAATTCGCTCGTCCGCATTTATATTTGGTACCACGCTAAGTACACGATTTGTTCTCGACACGATGCCCCCTAAAAAGAGATCTATCCTAGGATTCTGAACTCTTTATCGGCTTAGACTTGAGATTGCCTGAGTGTTTATATCTACTTAGAAAAAAATAGTCATTGGCACTTACAACTAAAATTCTCTTCTCCGGCGCATTAAGGAGTGACGCGTTATAGCCGATAGTAAACCTGAGCAAGTCAGTATGACTTGGCCTTTAGCTATGGAGATCTGAATGCGAGTGCTTCTTACGGGCGGAGCGGGATACCTTGGCAGCGTGTTATTGCCTAAATTATTAAGAAGAAAGCACGAAGTTCGTGTTATCGACGTGGGATTCTTTGGTTTCGGCCACATGGCACGAATGCTTCCCGGTATCGAACTGGTGCGAGAAGACTTGCGCCGCGTCAATAACGACACTGAGTTTACGGACCGATTGCTCGAAGGGGTCGACGTAGTAATTCACTTAGCGGCCATGTCAAACGATCCGAGCGCTGAGCTCGAACCCGGTCTTACCCGCGAAGTAAATACAACCACTACGGTAAATTTGGCCAAAGCGGCTAAAAAGGTGGGCGCTAAATTTATCTTTTCCTCCTCCTGTTCGGTTTACGGAGCCTGCGATGAGCTGATCACTGAAACGAGTGCTTGTGCTCCTCTAACCACCTATGCCCAATCAAAACTTGAAGCGGAAAAGCAGCTGCTCCAGCTTGAAGACAAGAAATGGAAACCCGTTATTCTTCGTAACGGAACTCTCTTTGGTTACTCTCCCAGGATGAGATTTGATCTCGTTATCAACGTTTTCTCTTTGTTCAGCGCGCTTCACGACGAAATCAAAGTCTTTGGTGACGGGAAACAGTGGCGTCCTTTTCTCCACGTAGCGGATTGTGCAAAAGCATTTATCTTCTTTGCCGAAAAGACAACGCCGATCAAACATACCATTTACAATATCGCCAATGAGAACCTGACCGTCGAAGACGTCGCGAAAATTTTCTCTACTTTGCAGCCCAAACTTAAGATCAACCGCGCTGGAAATGCCAGCGAAGACACCCGTAACTACCGGGTGAACAACAGCCGAATGAAGGAAGAAGGCTTTCATCCTCAAATCTCGGCGGCCTTGGGTGCGGAAGAACTTCAAGACGCTTTGATTCGAGGAGCTATCGAAGACCCTGAATCGATTCTCTACCAAAACGTGAAGTGGCTTAAACAGCTCGGGATCAGTTCCTCTCGCGTCCCCGTCCGTCGTTTTGCCGCCTAAAATCCGTCGCCCCCGTCATTGCGAGGAGCGATAGTGAAGAAGCAACCTTTGGCCGCAGATGAGGCCTAGCAACTAGAGAAGTTTGCCTTTTTTTCGAGTCGTGCTAGTTACTTCCTATGACGACTAGGTACTTTTGGCTCGGGCTATTTTTCCTCTTTTCTCTCTCTCAACCTATCCAAGCCAAACCCTGCGCTTTCCAGGTCGAAAGTGCCCAAGCACTAACTTCTCCCATTCGGTCTCTCGTTTTTCACCTAAGAACCCATCTCCCCGATGAAACGATTACCGCCGTGGGACATCGGCAAACCGCCCATGGTTCTAACGCCGCTGCTACCCACTGGACGGAAATCAGCGCCGTTAGAGAAAACCCTGACGATGAAAATCTGTGGACTGTTACTATCCCCTTCCCCCCTCAATTCAACTACAGCTCGCTCACAGTCGCTTTCTATGTGAGGACAGCTTCAGGAAGGGAGATTTGGATCAATAAAGACGGTAGGCCCTTCAGCAATTTCACCATCGACTTCAATCTTTTCTACTTAATTCAAGGTTACGGCACAGAACTCGAAGACGGAGAGGCTTTTGTTTGCGCGTCGGCTCCCCCCTTTGTGAAGCAATTTAATCCCGATCTCTGCCGAGGAAACTAGCGGGCGCTTTTTAGGACTTCAAACTCTACGGCTCGCGGAACGACAAAACTATCCCGGGCGGCAAGTTGGGCATCAGGATGTCCTGGATGACAATAGAAAATGTCGTCGGAGTTAGGGCCTAGGTTTTTATAAATCTGATATATCGACTTAAAGGTGTCTTCCGTTGGGTTGTAGCTTCCCAAAAGGTACCGATTGCTGGGAATTCCTCTTCCTTTCAAAAACGCCTTCATCGATCGACCGGACCAACTCAGGCCAGCGTTGCGGGAGCCTAAAGCCGGCTGCCTCAAAAGTAATTTCGCAATCCATAGGTTAGAGAATCCCGTCGAACGAATCGGAATTTTCCGAGATGAAAGCTTTTGTTCTACGACCTCGAGAAGTGTTTCGCGAATGCCGGGGTACTGATGCGCGTGGTGATGCCCATCAATAAAGTGGGGAGAGAACCCTAAGTCCTCTTCAAATTTCTCCCACTGATAAATCAGCTCGTTTTTAAGATCACTGCGATCGATGAGGTCTTTTGAAGCCAATCGATATAGCACCTTCCAGCCGAAGAAGTTGCCCTGAGCATCCACCAATCCACTATTCGCCGCCAACGGAGAAAGCGGCCTTGCTCCGGTTAAAGTCACATGCCAGCCGATCTTAATCTGATCTTTAAGATCACGAAGTCGGAATAGATAAGGCTTAACCTCAGGGAAGTTTAGCATTACCGAAGTAGCGTCGATTTTTTTGGTTTCAGAAAGCTCAAGAATCGCCTGACTGACTCCAGGAGATATTCCAAAATCATCCGCGCAAAGAATCATGCTGGAGCCTTTGGTGAATAGTCATTGCCGACTCTTCGGCTCCATCGGAAGGACATTGAAAAGCCGTGTGCGTTTTCTGAAACCGTTTCCTCTGACTTCTTAAGTCATGGAGCTTATCTACCCAGTTAGCGTCCGTCGCCATTACTCCAAGTCCCGCCGACTCGATAGTTTTGGCGTTAAAATATTGTTCCGCATGCCCAGGAATGGGGAGCACCACGCATGGTTTCTTGAACATCACCGCTTCACTCACCGAACTAAATCCTCCATTAATCACAAGCAAATCTGCTTCGGCGATGAGAGAAAGGTCTTTGGTGAAAGGATGGTAATGGAGATTCCCGAAGTCTTTTCCCTTCGGGCCCAAGAGATCCACCCTCGTATCCGGCCAATCAAGAAGTTTTTTAACTTGGATAAAACGAGAAGCATACTTCGAGCCACCACAAATGATCAAAATTCGTAAAGGGCCTCGCTTTTTGCTTTTCGCTTTTAAAGTTTGAGTCTTCTTACGCACGACTGGCCCCACCTGTTTAATCTTGCCCTTCCATTCAGTCTGCGGTTGAAGGGTTGGACTTAATACCAGATCCGGAACCAGACGATGATAAAGATAGTCCAGCCACTCGACGCCGGCATGCAATCGATAGCCCGCCGACAATTTTAAGAGAAAACTTGGTTTGGAAAAAAGGGAAGCGGCATTATTTAAAGCTACCACCAATCCAGAATAGTTTCGCTTGAGCAACGCCATCGAATAGTCGGAATCGCTCACCACAGCTTCGTATTTTTCTCGCGCCAAAATCTCATTCAGAGTGCGGACATTTCTCCAGTAACTGCGAGCCATAGCCGGTAACGCCCGAAAAGCCCGGGAAAGCTCAAGCTGGTGGTTTTTTGAGGGGTAATCCAACGGGTAACAACGGTAGCAATGGTCAATGCGCGGATCTTTTTTAAAATAGCGCTCGCCATTTCGCGAGGTCACCATATCAATACGATAACCCAGACGACGTAGCGGATCGATAATCGCATCGCATCGTGTCGAATTTCCAAGCCCCAAACCGTTGACGAGAAATAGGATTTTTCTTGTGGGCATTCGTTAGATTTTTAACAGTTTCACGCCCCAATTGAAAGGGGGGACACTGCTACGGCTCGCCAATTGCAGACCTGCGATTTCAGCTAAAGCGCGAACATCGCCAACGCTAAAAAGGTTAACCAGGATCTGGTGTCCGGAATGAAATCGACGATAGGTTCTCCCTAACAGGGTCGGACGCGGAGCCAAAAAGACAAAAGCACCTCCGGGCCGCAAAAGCTTGTAAACGATTCCCATTAACTGAGAAACATCTTTCACAAACTCGATAGCCCCTGCACAAAGAATGAGGTCGTAAGTCTCTGCGGTAACTTCGGTAGGCAAACTATCCAAATCCGCTAAGATTCGCCTGCAAGGAAAAGAAATCGCTTCTAGCATAGTTGAGGAAAAATCTACGCACGTAATTTTTCGTTTGGGGTCTTGGCTAAGCGATTCAGTGTAAAAGCCGCTGCCCGAACCTAAGTCCAAAACGGCTTCAGAAGACTGAGGGACCAAGGTTAAAAACTTTTCGCGCTCTCTTCGCCGAATAATTCCCCAAAAACTAGTTTCGGAACGCTTTTTATATTTCTGGGCCGCGTTTTCAAAATATAGCCAGGCCGAGAGGTTCGTTACGCT
>JBBQIT010000041.1:0-13790 GCA_038325205.1 Bdellovibrionota bacterium | reverse complement strand
TCATTGTTTTCGCGACCAGGTCTTTCAACTCTGCAAGCGGCGGCGTTCAGACTCCACTCCAAAGAGGCCTCTTAGTTTTGAAAGCGGCAGCCTGGACGTTCTTCGCGAATTAGTGGATGCAGGAATGGGTGTGACCTTCCTTCCGGAGCTAGCGGTGCGAAAACTCTCCTCTAATCAACGCAAGAAGCGAATCAAGTCTTTCGCGGCACCTGTACCCGTGCGAGAAGTCAGTTGCGTTCAATCGCGCCTGTTCAACAAAAAGCGAATCGTGGATGCGCTTATCCAAATCATTCGCGAGTCAGTTCCCAAGGAGCTCCTGGAACGAGAGAAGTCGAAGATTATCCCAATTGGTAATCAATCGTAGCGGCTACGCCGTATCGCGTGAGCACAGGACAAGCGAAACTCACTCGTTATCTTTGGTTTAGGTGGGTTTGATATTCGCTAAATATTTTTCAAAGATGGCCTTGAGAGGAATCAACGAACTCATCTCAGACGGTGGATAGTGCCTCTGCATCCAATCGGAACGCTGGTTGCTAAGTTTTGCTAGAAGTTCGGCGGAAATTTCATCGCAATCGGAAGAAATGACATGAGAGATGGTTTGACAGACCTCCCTAGTAAACGTTTCTCCTATGCTTTTGCTTTGGCTATGTATCCCTGCCTTGGCCAGGTAATCGACTAAATAAAGATAATCCAACGTCCAACTGAACAATTTTGAACTTTCAAGATTTTCCGGCGGCATCAAAGCGAACTCCGTTATCTTAGCAATGCTTAGCCCTTCCTCAAGCCGGTCGGCCAGCAAGGGGTATCGGTCAGGGCCTGTAGCTGAATACCCTCGAACCATCATGGGTTTCGCGTAGTGAGAGCAAAAACCTTCGTACCCTTGAGTGAATGTCTCTCTCGTATTGGCAACTAATGCGCAAGGTCGGTACGGGGAGATTTCTCCCCGTAGAAGCGAAACCGCCTCAAAAAAACCCGAGCCAGAATTGTTTTCCACTCCTCCGCTTAGGCCACGCATAAAAACGTAATTCTCCTTCGAAGGATTGGAGAGCTTAACCCAGCGCCAAGGCCCCGCATCGAGCAGCTCTTGAAGGGGCTGAACCAAATCGCTTTGTACCAAAGCAGGTTAAAAAAGCATGGGAGGAGCGGCGGGAATCTGGCTACTGCAAATAACGGAAGACTGAGAATCAAAGCCAAAGGCCGCAAGCAAAAAAAACAGACCCTGAAATCAAGTCTAGTCATAAAGCGCTACACGGCTCCTATCAAAGTTGGTTAACGGCTACCAAACTGAGGGAATGGTGGCAAAACAAATTCGTGGCGGGAGCGCGGGAAGAACGGCCAGAGCCGCCTAACGATGCCTACTGACTTTTAAAGAGACTCACTCGTCTATTGTCGATAAAATCGCTCAGTGGTTGATTTTATTAGTTTTTCAAAAAGTGGACTTGGGCGTTCGATTCCCCCACCTCCATTCAACTTCGCTTCGCGAAGTTGAATCCTTAATTGTTAATCCATAAGGATTAATACTTAATCTAAAAAGGCTCGTTCAGGAGCCTTTTTGCATTTCCTGGGAAACTCATACCGCTCTACCAATGAGCGCCCCTATTCCCGCGGTTACTCCCATGGCGAACGCTCCCCAAAAAGTAACTCTTAAAGCCCCGCGCCAGATAGGCGCTCCGCCTGCACGTGCCGCTAAACCTCCAAGGAAGGCCAAGAAGGCTAGTGAAGAGATAAAAATGATGGAGATTAGGTGTTGAGAGTTCGGTAGAAAAACTAAAAGTAGCGGGAGTGCCGCGCCAACGGAAAAAGAGCCGGCGGAGGCAAAGGCCGCTTGGACAGGACGAGCCAACGTGATTTCGGAGATGCCCAGTTCGTCTCGGGCGTGCGCCCCCAAAGCGTCGTGTTCCATCAACTGCGTCGCCACCTGATTAGCTAGTTTGGGATCGAGCCCGCGCCCTACATATATCGCCGCCAATTCCTCACGCTCAAAGTCGGTATTGATGGCGAGCTCTCTGCGTTCTGTCGACAAATCAGCACTTTCCGTATCCGCCTGTGAGCTGACGGAGACATATTCCCCTGCCGCCATCGATAAGGCTCCTGCCACAAGACCAGCGACGCCAGCGATAATGATGTCATGGCGTTCAGCGTGCGCTGCCGCGACCCCGATAATCAAGCTCCCCGTCGACAAAATGCCATCATTGGCACCAAGAACGGCGGCTCGTAACCATCCGACACGGTGACTGCGGTGATGTTCAGTCATTGCTTTGGGAACGGAAGTTTTAATGGACATAACAACTATGTTACTTCATCTAGGAGGAAATGACTCGCCTGTACTTACCCTTGCTCTTTAATTCTCCCGGAAATGAGCTCCGATGCCCTTGGCTCTTCCGCTGCGTGCGATTTTTTCACGCTGCTAATCACAGACGAACCTGCATAAACTCGCCCCCCTCGCTAGCGAACCGCCGGCGGGGAATGTTTGAAGACTCGCACGTAATCAACTTCCATCGAATTACCGCCGGTGGTATCAGGAACATTTGGCGTTACACCGTTGGGCGGCACGTCTATGGATAGCCGCACTTGTGCGGGGTCATGACTAAACAGATTAGGAACTCTGTGGACTTCTTTGCCGTCGACGTACCAACGGAGTTCCTTTTCTCCCCAGAGAAAGCCGAACACGTGATAGACCGGAAACCAGAATTTTAAAGCAGGCGCTTCCCAATATTCTTGCGACGGCTTCTCCCGATGGTCCACAATGTTGATATTCACTCGATTGATATAGACGTGCTCATTTTTACTGAATTCCGAGCGCCCATGATTGATGCCGATCTCAAAAAGATTGGCGAGAGCCGGCATGATCCAAAAGGCACTGCTTGTTATGGTAGAGATCGCATAGCGGTAGCGTGATTCAAAATACCCATAAAGGAAACTCTGTTTGGTCGATGCGCTCCCGGTCGTCCAATCTTGGCCATAATAAGCTTCATGGCGTGCGATTAACTTAAGGACTCCGTTCTCAGTAACCGCGTTATACCTTCTCCGGCTGGCGAGATTGAGATCAGGGTTGGTGGCGCCCTCCCGGAAATCCCAGTTATCTTCATCATTAGCGTTGAATTCAGAACTAAATTTCAATTTCCAATTCGAGTGATCAAACTTAGCATCTTGAATAAAGGGATGCGGATTTAGTTTATAGACTCGGACATAGTCGACATCCATGGATTTACCGTCGGTAGCGTCGGTGACAGGACCCGCCCAAGATTCAGGGACCGCTATGGCGAGACGAACCAGGCCTGGATTATGGCAGCAATCGTTTACTCGGTGACGTACTGCCTTGCCATCTACATACCAAACCAGGTCAGTCTCGGTCCATAAGAAGCCATAGACGTGATAATGGTGAGTGTCTGGTAACGCCGGCTTGATTTCTAAGCCATCCATTTTATGAATTCCGTTCCAATAGGTGTGAACATTCGTAGTCACCCTCTCTTCCACGCCGGGGACATCAAGTCCCTCATCGATATCAGCTTCGAAGTCATTGGCTTTGGCCGGCATAATCCAGAAAGCGTTGTCAATTCCTGTAGCTTCGGCATACCGATAACGTGCCTCGAAATAGCCGTAGAGAAAAGATCGTTTGGTTTGAGCGCTCGCGGCCGTCCAAGGTTGATCGGGAACTCTGGGGTCGGCTCCTTTTCTGGCGTATAAACTCAAGATGCCGTCATGTTCGTCTGCATTGGTCTCCCACCGGCTGCACAAAAGATGGTTGTAATAGCTGGGACCATTTTGGAAGTCCCAATTCAATTTGGTGTGATCGAGGGTATTTCCCACAAATTCGTCGTCAAAGGTTAAGGACCATGTGCTGGTGTCGAAATTGGGGTCCGTTACGAAAGGGCGAAAGGAGCCGTTCTCTGCCAGTGCGGGCCGACTTATAAAGAAGCAAAGAAAGGTAAAACTCAAAACGAGGAATCGTAAAACGTTCATTCGTCCTCCTAGGCGGAAAAAGCTGTCATTTAAGAATAGAGAAAGGCTGTGACGAAATGTAGGAACAAAATTGGCCCGCAAAAGAGCAACACAATGATGAACCTACTTCACCGACCCCATTTTCATTGTCTACCGCATCAAAAATAAATCTTACAAATTCTTACGAAACCAACTCTGCTGTGGTACAAGAACTCGAACTCGCTTTACCAAATTAAATAATTTTATTTACCTGCACCGCTGTTCCGTTTTTGGAACAGATCGCGGTAGCTATGGAGGTCCAGACGTCATGCAACGTATTACGTTATTGCTCCTGGTAGTAGCCAACGTTTGTTTAGCAATCAATCAATCACCCGGACTTGTGTTTCCCGTTTTAGATCCCAACACGGGAAATCCTATTTCAGAAAGTGCGATACTGACCTTCCCCAACGGAAAGACCATGAAGGCGGGAGACTATTATCGAAAACTAAATGAAATGGAACTCCGTCTACGATCGATGGGACAGACGCTAACGAGCGAACAGAATCACTTGGGAGAGCTCATCTCGCCCTCGGTACAAGCAGAAAAATTAGAGATTCAAAAAGCTAGAATCGAGGAAAGAAACCGTGAGTTAGATAAACGGCCAGAGCTTCAATTTCATCGTCACACGGGAGTGGTTTCGACATCTCCGGAAGAAGCAGGGGTTCCTCCCCTTACTCACCGAGTGTTGGACGTGCCGCCACAGTGTTCCAAAAGTGGTTCTCAAACGCGCCATTGGAATTACAGCAATTCGAATAATTTGTTTGGCGCTTCGGTGAATGCGGACCTCAACATCACAGGCACTTGTCAGGGACTCACGACTAAAGCCGACGCGGATGCTTCCGGAAAGATCTTCGGAGCGAACTTCAATTTACTGAACGCAACGATGAAAGGAACGACAGCGGAAAACAATCAAATCAGCGGTGCCCTCGATGTCAAAATCATGGGTATGGACGTCGTGAATCGAAGTTACAAAGAAGCACTGCCCAATCTTTCTGACACTTACAGCCAGAACGTTTCTTATGGGGGCGGATTCCATTTCATGATTGGTCCCGTTCCTTTGAGCGTCACTTATGGACTTGGGGGAACGGCAAGCTTCTCGTGGAAAGCCACCATTACTCCAACAGTGGCTTTGGCAGAAGGACGTCCAACAACGGGAACCTGGGTTTTCGCCCAAGGCGGAGTCGACATTGCGGCGGCAGGTGCCAATTTAGGAACGAATCTGACGCTACTCAATGTAGATCTCACTGGGAGAGGCACCATGCAGATCACGCTCCAAAACAATGTCATCGGTTTTGCTGGGAATACTTTCCTAAGCTATGGCATCAACGCCCTTTCAGGGAACGTCTACGCCGATGCTTGGATCTTTGTTCCAAGGTGGGGAGTCCCTCCCTGGAAAAAGAAAAGTTGGAGGGATGATCTCTTCGCTTGGAGTGGCTTCCAAGACAACCGAATCCTGATCAATGAAAACAGTTGGGATCCTTTATCGTGAAACGAAAAGTCTTAATCGTCGTGGCGGGGGGGCTTCTTCTCGCCACGACGGCTTTCACCTTTAGGATTAGTTCAGACCGTGCTGACAGCTCGAACTCGCTATTAGCGTTGCAGACGCGCTATTCCTTAACGCTCATTACAGAAGCAAATCTCAATCTTGGAATCGGCCCCGGCCGCATCAGCGAAAAACTTAACACTGAGCTTTTATCGACCGTTCTCTCGGCTAGCAGCCAAGGAAGGGAGATCTTTTTTCAACTTACTCATCCTACTCTCACTGTCGAAGTGGACGGAATCGAGAACGCCCCTCAAGCTCAAGCCATTCAGATCGGATTAACCCAAGGTTTCTTGGCCCGATTTGGAGCCCAAGGAGAACTTCAAACAATATCCGCTCCGGCTTCCTTTGACGGAATGACCGAGGCCATGGCCCACGCGATTCCCGCTTTGATGCAGGTGGCCCACCTTCCCGAATTTCTAGAAAATACAATCCAGTGGCTCTCCACTGAAATCGATGGCACAGGTACTTATCAATCTCAGTACCGCTATCTGAAAAATGACTCGGATAACCTCTTACTCAGTAAACAGATACTAAGATACGCTCTCACCAACTCCGACCCGAATAGAACACTCTTGCCCGTCCCCAGTGGGAACTTAGAACTATCGCTCTTCAAAAATACCCGCGGTGTTCGAAGTGTCCGAGGGGAACAGCGCATCGCTTTAAACTATCTTAGTGGGGGGTCCGCCGGCAGCGAGAAAACGTTTGTGCAACTGACTTGGCTAAACGAAATGAAGCTCCCTGAAGCCTCAATGGCAGCGCTCCTTCGGCAAATACAGTTCGCCACTCGTTCGGCTCCCCGCAAGCCAGACCAGAGCGCGCATTTGGAAGAACAGAATAAGGAGATTCAACGGCGGGAATTAAATGGAATGACGATGGCCGATCTCAAATCGGCCTTGCACCTGATGAATGCAGCAAAAGCGGTCGATGAGAAGGCGCAGCGCGATCTATTTCTAAAGTTACGCGCTATGATGTTACTCAACCCCGAGAAGTCTATCGAGATCGGAAAGATGGTTTCAGAACTAGAAAAAGGGGGAGCGGCTTTCAATGTAGTCATTGGCGTCCTAGCCGCGACTCAAACGCCCGAGGCTCAGGAAGGGCTTCGAGAAGTTGTCGATGCCGTACGAGACGATGCGCGGTTGGTGGCTTCGATTATTCCCAACTTAAGCATGGTCAGTTCTCCCACTACTGAGACTGAAAACTTTTTAAGAAAACTGGAAAAGAGCAGCGATGAGGATATTCGAGACAGCGCAAAATTGGGGCTCGGAATGGTAGCCAGTCACCTCTCGCTTCAAGGAGAAGAAGATCGCGCTAGAGCGATTGTAAGAACTGCCCTCACCGATTTGAAAAGTGCAAGTGACTTAGGTAATCAGGTGTTGGCACTGAAAGCTATTGGAAATAGCGGTTCATCAGAGGCATTCTCCGCTATTCAAGGATATCTAGACGACACTTCCCCGGAGCTACGACGTCAAGCCGTCAATGCCCTTCGCTTTATTCCCGGCGAAGCGGCGGACGAAGCACTGGTGAGTACACTTATTAAAGACAGAGATGAAGACGTGAGGGCGCAAGCGGCTCTTTCATTGGGATTTCGTCAACCGACCCTTTTTCTTCTTTTGTCGGAGAAAAAACAATACTCCGTCGATCCTAGCTTGCAGGTTCGCAGACAGTTGTTACGGGCAATCCATTCGGCGAGAACTCAATTCTCAGAAGACGCCGGAGATTTTTTGACGAAGGTAGCTCGAGTTAAGGACAAAGACCTAAGTCCCCTTGCCGAAGACCTGCTAGCTCAGTAACCCGTCTAAATGTTGGTCACCTCTCCTTTACTAAGCCCCTGAAATCTGCCCCGAAATCAAATGAGCCGTTTTGGTCTCGGTTTTCGCTAACCTCAGCAAGAAACCTGAAAGTGACCGAGGAGATGGAGACGGTTTGCCGACGAGCGAGCCTTTCACAATTCCTTCACAATGGGATGAAATAATTAAGATTCAGCTATTTGCACGTTTGGGAAATAACAATGGTCAAATTTTTTCTTCTTTTTCTCTCAATTTTTACGTCCGCTGTGTACGCTGACAGTCTTCATTGTAAAAGCAGCGTCTCGATAAAAGATCCCCTTTTTAATGACGTAGCGCCTACCGGAGATGGAACGGACGAAACGGCAAAAATCCAGCACGTGCTAGATTACGTCGTCTATACTAAAGGGGCGAACGGAAAACTCGGAACTTGGGCTCCGGCTTGTGCTGCTGAAGGCTTTACAAATACTGCCCCGATTGGCCAACCCGCGGTTTGGGTACCCGCCACCATATGTTGTCCGCCTCCTTCTCAAGTCTTTTTTCCACTGCCAGATAAACATTACTCGGTAAGCTCGTTGACGATCCACTCGAATCAACGTTTGTTGGGGAATCGCAGATCTCCTCTCGCCGCCGAGAGTGTCATCCAAGGCAATAGCGCTAAGGTTCCGGCGGTTCTTATCGCGGATTGTTTAGATCAGACCCACGTTTCCCTGAATGCTTTGGCAAATATTCCTATCAATGTGATCAATGGGGTGCCCACCTGCGCGAAGCCGGTATTCAATTTTAGTATTTATACCCTATCCGTCTCAAGTACGACGGTTCCCGTACTCAAGATAGCAAATGCCTCACAAGAGTTTTTCCTCTACGGTTCGGCTTTCTTTAGCACGGGAAAGATCGCAACTACTCCCGCCGGGCCTGCTGCCGCAGTGGTCATTTCGAACGGACTTCGCGGCAACATCGTAAATAGCCTTTTCGGCGTCTCTAATCCGGGAGACATCGCCCTTTCCATCATGAACAATACGAACGCGCTAGCGATTCATTCCAGTACCTTTGGAAACACCGGTATCGGCAACGGAATCAATATTGGCCAGTCTCAAGCGGTGAGTGTATCCGGCAATATCTTTACGAAGCTTCCCGGATACGGAATGCGGGTTGCGGACCCTGCCGCTATCTATGGAGGTGGCGTTACTACTGGACTCACGATTGATGGAAATCGGTTCCTCGACGTCGTGAAACCAATCTCCCTTGGAGAGAAATATAAGGTTAATGGGGCCACAGTAACGAACAACACTCTGCAGAATGCGAACGGCTTGGTGTCTCCCTATTTTGTTTATTTAGGCACTGTTTTCGGAGCTACGATTTCGGGGAATAAAGCCGAAGCAAATGACGAGAATACTTTTCTTTATTTTGGCTTTGTACCGGATGCTCGTGTGGCTGTCGCCGAATATTTAGATAGTTCCACGGTGGAAAAAAACGCGGTTGGATGCAGCACCGATCCTAGCGGTAATCTTCCTCCTTGCTATTTGTTCAGCGGATTTTCAGCAAAGCAAAAAAGCAACCTTTTGACGATCAATCGAATTTCGTTTGCACCATAAGATATTTTTTTACAAACAGTACGTTTAAGGATGCACATGAAGCAGATAATCTATTTCTTTTCGCTAATTCTTCCTGCCACTTCACTTATGGCAGCAGGGTTTCAATGCAAAGCCGGCGTTAACGTGCTGGACCCTATCTTTAATGGACCGGAAGTGCCCCAAGCGAATGGTTCCCACGACGACACTAAAGCGATCCAACACGTATTAGATTACGCCGTCTACAAGCCGGGCGTAAATGGAGCTCCAGCGACCTGGGGACCTGCTTGTGATCCCGAAGATGCGCGCAATTGCTGTCCTCCGCCTCAAGCGATCTATTTTCCCCCGCCAAAGACTTGGGATTCGGCGCCACCGGCCTATTGGGTGACGGCCCCCCCCGTAGGATTCTATGCGGTAAGCTCGATCTCTGTGCATTCGAATCAAAGATTAATTGGGAACGGGAAGTCCCTTAGCGCCCTCGGAAGTCTTATGCGCGGTATCAACTCTAGAGTCCCTGGCGTTATCGTCATCGATAATGCAGGTGATTCAAGCCAGCCGATTTCGAAGGTGGCCATCTACAATTTCTCTGTCTCGAGTAACAGCTCCCCTGCGATAAAAATTAATGGGGTCCAGGACGTTTATATCTTTAACTCCTCTTTTTTCACTGCAGGCACCAGTACGACCGCCCCCGTGGCAATGAATATTTCTAATACCGTGAGAGCTCACATTGAGTCCTCTGAGGTCGCCCAAACCAATGGGATGGGTTGGGCAGTCGTGATTGGAGCCCATTCCGACACGATAGACATCGTGCGCACCGTGCTGGCCGGAGGATCTTTAGGCAACGGAGTAGATATACGAAACTCGCGAAACGTCATGATATCGGAAAATAAATTTATCGAAAATTCTCCTGGCTATGGAATTCGCGTGGGAGGAGCTGATCCCAACGCACGCGACCAAGGCCCTACGACTAATGTCATCATTAAGGGGAATTACTTCGAGCAAGTATCCAAACCTTTCTCCTTTGGAGAGGTAGATAACGTCGATGGAATCACTTTATCTAGTAATTACGTAGCTAATTACCGAGGAGGAAGCTTTCCTTCCCACTATTTTGCTTATCTGGGAAGCGTCGCCCACGCGACTATTACTTCGAATATGTTCGGTGGTTCTGGTGACGGGGAATCCTTCTTGCTCTTTGGATATAACCCTCCCACTAATGCGAACAGCATACAGTTTCTTACGGGTTCGCTCATTAGGAACAATACCGTATCCTGTTTCGTAGCAGGCGTGACTCCTCCGCCCCCTTGTAAGGAGACGGATTATCTCTTCCAAGACAACTTTCGTAATACACAGCAAAAGGACGCCTTGTTAAAGACAGCTAACGAGATCTCCTTCGCTACTGAATCGCGAGCTCACTAGTCTCCAAAAAAAGGAATAAAAAAAGGCAAGAGCCGGAGTTACCGGCCCTTGCCCTTTTGTGTTCGCTTCTAGTGAAGGACTAGAATCCACCGCAACGGAAGCGGAATTTTTCCCAGCTGCCTACTCGTTTGGCATCCGTGTGAAGGACATCCGCGACTTGCGTGCTAAGTCCACCGCTGTTAACGGCCGTTACGTAGTTACCCGTGTACGTTTTGATGGCGTAGTAGCCATTGCCCAAAGACTCGAGTTGGAATTTCTCCCAATCTCTCAATTGAGTCTCGTTGGAGCGCATAACGTTCTGAATGCGACCACCACCATCGACGGCCGTGAGGTAGTATCCTCGATAAGTTCGGATGCCGTAAGTGATGTTCGGAGTGCCCGAATTCGAATCGATGAGGGTGAATCTTTCCCAGGTAGAAGCATTAACTGCATTCGTGTGGATGACATCTGAAGTTCGTCCGCCACCGCCCACTGCCGTCATATAGTGTCCATCGAAAGCTTGGATGTAGCAATTAAGTGGACCGTTTTGAGCTTGTGCAAAGTGACCGAAGCTGAGTGCCGAGATTAGAAGACCGAGACCTAGTAGCTTTTTCATAAATTCCCCTTTGTTTAGTGGAGCAAATCGCCCCTCACCTACACACGCGCGAACTCACCAAAGAACGGCTCATTTATTTTTAGGTGTCTCGCTTCTGTTATTGGACATAAGAGGTCGAAACGGCCAACCCCCTGAATGGATTAGCGCAAAGCGTATACCACTCGATGCGCTTAGCTGGATTCGGGCACGAAAACGCCATGACACAGCGTATCTTTATAGTCTCAAGGGGAGCATTTTGATTCAGGCCGCGCACGCCCCCTGTGACAAGTCTGCTGACTAACCTTGTCTTCTACCTAGTTGAAGGAGGCTCTGCTAAGATGCCGGACTATGAAAAATAGCAGCGCGATAACCGACGTCAGGGATACTTCTTTTTGGGTAGCTTACTATCGAGCCAAAGAGACCGAGCGAGCGGATGCCATTTTTCACGATCCCTTTGCTCAAATGTTAGTGGGTGAGCGTGGCAAAAAGATTTCAGACGCGATGGAAAATATCAGTCGTTATACCGAATGGTCGGTAGTGTCTCGCACGGTTATCATCGATCGTTTTATCGAGAAGTGTATTAAAGAGGGCGTCGACGCCATTATCAATTTGGGCACGGGATTAGACGCCCGTCCATACCGAATGGATCTACCCAAAGACTTGCCCTGGGTTGAAGTCGACTATCCCAGTATCATCGAGCACAAGAATAAAACGCTCCAGAACGAAAAGCCAAAGTGCAAACTCACGCGCGTTGGCTTTGACCTAGCGGACGGTAAGAAGCGAAAAGAGTTCTTCGACAACGTAGCACCCCAAGCTAAGAAGGTTTTGATCCTCACCGAAGGGGTGATTCCTTACCTAAGCCCGGAACAGGTAACGGAACTCTCTCAACATTTATTGGAACAAGAGCGCATTGCTTATTGGATTACCGAATTCTTTCACAAACGCGTCTACCGCTATCTGAAGGGAACGGTCCGCGTAGCAAAGATGCAGAACGCGCCCTTCAAGTTTTATCCGGAAGACTGGAATATTTTTTTTCGAAACCTAGGTTGGGTTGAGAAAGAAACGCGCTTCAGCGGGGAAATCGCTCGCGAGTTTCATAGACGACCTCCCATGCCCAAATGGGCAGAGTTTCTTTTTCGTTTCATGCCCAAAAAGGCAAAAGAGGAATCGCTCCGCCTGGCGGGGTACATGATCTTTAAGCGAGCAAGGTAATGACTTTTTTCTAAATAAGGTCTTGGTCGCCATCGTCCCAAAGGCTTAAGCCGATTAAATCGAATTGGACTCGACTCCCATCTGAGGGGATTGGAGTCGGAAGTTCCCGAGTGGGGATGTGGAATACTAATCCGCCGGCTTCCACAATGGCCGCGGTATTTTTCCCAACGATTAATAGGTCTCCACAGACGCGGAAATTTCCCAGCACTTCCAAAGGCTCCAAGAAGGTGGGTCCGGAAGCATCCTCGTTGGCCCAATTCTCAAGAGTGGAATAGTTGGTTTCGATGGCAATCTTTGCGCCGAGTTGGAGTCGGGAAGGATCTCCCAGAAAGGGCACTAGGACAGCCGAGCCCGTAAGCTTGCCCAGAGAAAACTTCCCCCGATACCCTTCGCTTCGCGAGCCAGGAGCAGGCACGGTTTTAGTAAGATCAATCGCTAGAATCGTGATTTCCATAGCGTCGGAGACTACCACAACCTCTAAATACGAGCTAAAATTGTCTTGGGACGGGGCAAAATGACGACGACGAAGGCGAAAAGGACGATCTTTAATGAAGACGCGCTTCTTTGGCTGGAAAAATCTCCCGTCCTTACCGGATGTTCCCTCGTCACTTCCCTTCCTGACCTCTCGGAGTTTCATGGGCTCACTCTTTTTCAATGGAAAGAGTGGTTTCACCACGCCGCCTCTTTGACGCTTTCCCGGTGTTCTCCCGACGGGGTTACGATCTTCTACCAGTCTGATATTCATCACGAAGGTGAATGGATAGATAAAGCCTATCTTTGCCAGAAGGCGGCGGAGTCCTTAGGACAAGCGTTAGTGTGGCACAAAATCGTCTGCCGCATTCCCAGCGGGGAAATCTCGTATGGTCGTCCCGGATACTCTCATCTCATATGTTTTTCCCAAAACATTCGAACTCAAATAGCGCTAGCAACGCCGAACGTGCTCCCTCAATCCGGGGAAGTAACCTGGACGCGAGGCATGGGGACGGAGGCATGTCGCACTGCCTGTCAGTTTGTTCTTTCTCATACCTCGACGCGAACAGTGGTAGACCCGTTTTGCGGTCACGGCACGGTGCTGGCGATAGCCAATGCGTTGGGACTCGATGCTATTGGAGTCGAAGTCGGCGCCAGACGAGCAAAAAAAGCGAAACAGCTGCGAAGTTCAAGTTTTACCTCTTCTCCCCAGGCTTTGTGATAATCCATTGCTATGGAGATTGCAGAGTTTGCACGTACGGTGCTCTTCGGAAACCGATGGGAGGAAAAGGTATTTTCTGCTTCTGGTTTCGAAGACTTCTCCAAGGGCACGCCCCTTCTTGACATCCCGGCTTTCCCGGGTCGCCCCAAAGCGCTCTTGAGAATAGGCCGCACGGCATTCCCTAAGATCGAAACCTTGAGCTTGGATTCTTCTCGTGGTCAATTGCTCCATTTTTTCGCCAATCATGAACTTCTCGCCATGGAGCTCATGGCGTTAACGCTCTTGCGGTTTCCCGATGCCGAACCCGAGTTCCGCCTGGGGTTAGCCCACACCATTAAAGAGGAACAGAATCATCTCCTGCTTTACGTCGATCGAATGCGTGAACTTGGTGTCGACTTCGGAGACCTTCCGCTTAGTGATTATTTCTGGAATGCGCTTAACAAAGCAAAGTCGCCTTTGGAATTTGTAGTCCAAATGAGTTTGACCTTAGAGCAAGCCAATCTGGATTTCTCTTTTT
>JBBQIT010000040.1:0-14146 GCA_038325205.1 Bdellovibrionota bacterium | reverse complement strand
AAATGGCACACATTGGTAAGTTTTCCCTCTACTTCCTGAACCGACTCTCTATTCGAAGAGCGCCGTCCATTTTTCTTTCCACTTATTCTTCAAAGTCACAGCATCAAGGTCTAGAATTTTGGCCCCACCTTGGAGGATCGTCAAACGCGACCGGTCAGTCGTTTGTCCGATCGGGTGGAACTTCACTCCCGCGCCATTGGCTAGCGTTTCAATTTCAGTGCGTTCCGTGGGATCATACGCCACAAGCAGGCGAGGACAGGTCTCACCAAAAAGGAATTGATCGACGTCCGTCTGTTGAGGAACGGTGATTTCAATTCCCGTTTCCTTAAATTTCGCTCGGAAATTCATTTCCATAAGCGCTGAGACTAATCCGCCATCCGAAATATCGTGGAGCGCAACTTGGAAACGCTTCTTTCTTAAGCGCTGACAGAATTTGACGGTTCGTTCAACCGCGCTCATGTCGGTATCGTCGGGCTTTCCGCAATCCCGCTTAAACCAGTTGTGCGCCAATACCGATCCGCCTAAACCGCCTTCTAAGGGACCAATCACGCCTACTTCTAATTGAGTGTTGAAAAAGGCAGACTGCATCAAGCGATCTTCGCCTTCCATTAAACCGACCATACCGATCATTGGCGTAGGATAGATGGGTTTGCCGTCGGTCTCGTTGTAGAAACTGACGTTACCGGAGACAACAGGAATCTTTAGCGCTTCGCAAGCTTCAGAAATTCCCTCGATGGCCTCTTCAAACTGCCACATGACTTCTGGGTTTTCGGGACTTCCAAAATTTAAACAGTCGGTGATACCGATAGGTTCAGCGCCACGAACGGCGACATTGATAGCACTCTCTGCGACAGCTCGTCTTCCTCCTTCACGAGGAGATAACCAGCAAACTCGGGGGTTACAATCCGCACTCATTACCAGCTTTAAAGTCTTGGTGGTACAGTCACGAACTCGAACGACAGCGCCGTCATCGAAAGTTCCACCTTCCGTTCGGTTTCCTACCATCGAATCGTATTGCTCAACCAAGCGAGAAGGATCCGCGAAAGAGACATCTTCAAAGACAGCATTAAACTTTTGATCGAGCGGAGCCAAGATAATCCGATTTCTATCAATGAACCAACGCTGCTTGATATCCCCAGGAGTCTGCTTCGGTCGCTCCGCCATGGGAGGATCAGTAACCAAATCTACCGGCACATCCACGACTTGCTCGCCGTGGAAAGTCATCTTTACTCGAGAACCCTCTACGACTTTACCGATGATCTCAGCATGCAAATCCCATTTCTCGAACACGGCTTTAAGCGCATCCCAACGACTGGGCTCAGTGACTAAAAGCATTCGTTCTTGAGATTCGGATAAGAGAAGTTCGTAGGCCGACATTCCCGATTCCCGCATGGGGACTTTGTCGAGCTCAACTTCTAAGCCGTTGTTCGCTCGATAGGCCATTTCAAAACTAGAAGAGGTAAGACCCGCCGCCCCCATATCTTGGATGCCAACAATAAGACCCAAGTTCATGGCTTCCAGGGTAGCTTCTAAAAGTAGTTTTTCCGTGAAAGGGTCACCCACCTGCACCGTTGGTCGATCGGGTTCCTTATCCGTCGAAAATTCTTTGGAGGCCATGGTCGCGCCATGCACTCCATCACGACCTGTTTTAGATCCGGTATAAACTAAAATATTTCCAATTCCCGATGCCGCTCCCAAGAAGATCTTATCTTCCCGGAGAACTCCCAAAGTGAAAGCATTCACCAAAGGATTTCGGTTGTAGCAAGAGTGGAAGAACGTTTGGCCGCCAACCGTAGGAACGCCGACACAATTGCCGTAATCGCCAATACCTTTAACGACACCACGAACGATAAACCTTGCTTTCTCGACGTCAAAAGCACCAAAAGAAAGAGCGTTCATCGAAGCGATAGGACGGGCTCCCATCGTAAAGACATCTCGCAAGATTCCGCCAACACCAGTAGCCGCGCCTTGATACGGCTCAATGAAAGAGGGATGGTTGTGACTTTCCATCTTGAAAGCAACCGCCCAACCTTCGCCAATGCTTAAAACACCAGCGTTTTCGCCAGGCCCCTGCAAAACTCTTGGGCCCGTAGTCGGAAAACGTTTGAAAAATCGCCGAGAAGATTTGTAGCTGCAATGTTCCGAGAACATCGCTGAGAAGATGCCAAGCTCTGCATAATTCGGCTTTCGTTCTAATTTACGACAGACGTGATTGAACTCCTCAGTAGAGAGTCCAATCGACTTTGCCATCTCCAAAGTGGCGATTTCTGTATCAGCGATTCCCTTCATGCGGATTTCTCACCTATAGCTTTAACGACCGAGGTCCAAATTTTCAATCCGTCCTTAGAGCGCATGTCGGTAGCTCTCTCTGGATGCGGCATGAGTCCAAAAACATTTTTTTCACGGTTACAAACACCGGCGATCGCGTGAACACTTCCGTTGGGACTCTCTTTTCCATTTTCGGCGATATATTGAAGGACGATTTGCCCTTGATTCAACATCTGCTGATATTCGTCTTCAGAAATTATGTAACGACCGTCTCCGTGGGCGATGGGAAGCGAAATCGTTTCCCCTTCTTTAAGGTCGGTGCTCCAAGGAGTCTTGACGGAAGTGACCTTCATCGAAACGTCTCGGCAAACAAAAGAGAGGCTTTCGTTTTTGGCTAGGGCTCCGGGCAAAAGGCCAAGCTCGCAAAGCATCTGAAAGCCATTGCACATTCCGATAACGTAGCCGCCCTTATTTGCGAACTCTTTCACCTTTTGCATGATGGGGGAAAGAGCGGCGATAGCGCCACAGCGCAAATAGTCGCCGTAAGAGAATCCTCCGGGCAATCCTACGAGATCGAACGAAGAAAGATCGGTTTCATCTTTGTGCCAAAGCTTAGCAATTTCAAAACCTCCTACTTTGGACAAAGCATAGACTAAATCATCATCGCAATTGGACCCAGGAAAGGTGATGACGGCGGCTTTCATCCTTATCCCTCAATCACTTCATATTTAAAGGACTCAATCACAGGATTCGCGAGTAGCTGTTCACACATCTTTTGCAAATCGCGTCTGGCTTCTTCTTTGTTAGCAGCGTCCATCTCAACGTCGATAACTTTACCGACTCGAACGCCTTTCACTTTCACAAACCCAACTCTTCGAAGAGAATTGGCCAGCGTATTCCCTTGAGGATCAAACACTGAGTCTTTGTAGAAAATGGTTACGCGTGTTTTCACAGTTTTCCCTCGAAAAATTGTTTAAGGCGGTTGAATACTTCTTGGTAAGCCTCTTCGACTCCACCCAAATCTTGGCGAAAGCGGTCTTTATCCATTGGCTCGCCCGTTTTGCGATCCCAAAGGCGGCAAGTATCTGGCGTGAATTCATCCGCGAGAATAACTTTGCCGTTGGGCAACTTTCCGAACTCCAGTTTGAAATCGATTAGCTCAAGGCCAATCTCGTTAAACACGCCTTGGAGAATGGTGTTCACTTTGAAAGCGAGCTTACCGATTTCGGAGAGCTCTGACTGAGTAGCCCATTTAAATTGCGCGATGTGGGTCTCCCCAATGAGAGGATCCCCTAATTCGTCGGACTTATAAAAATACTCTAAAAGGGAAGGGGTGAAGGTGGTTCCCTTTTCGACGCCGAGACGTTTTAGGATGCCACCAGCCGCGCGGTTGCGAACTACGATCTCAACCGGAATAATCTCGACCTTGTGAACGACCATCTCTCGATCGGAGATCTTTTCCACAAAGTGAGTCGGGACGCCTTGTTTTTCCAGATACTGGAACGCCCAGGCAGTAACCGCGTTATTCAAAACACCTTTGTTTTTAATCTGACCTTTTTTGAGATTATTGAACGCAGTGGCGTCGTCTTTGAAGTGTTGAATGATGACGTCGGGTCGGTCGGTAGCGAAAAGTATCTTCGCTTTGCCTTCCCGGATTTGGGACTGCTTTGTGACTAGAGTCATGCCCGCCTCAGGAAATGGTTAAAACCACTAAATTTTCTGATCCGAATAGGGCCTGACAGGAGCGCTTTGCGCCGCTGTCATCCCAGTACTTTTTTGTATAAGTAGTCGAGATGCTTAAAATAGTGACGCGGTTCAAATAACATATCCAACTCCTTTTGGGGAAGCACTTTTGAAACTTTTGGGTCTGCTTTGAGGAGTGCTTTGAGTGGTTCGCGTTTATCTAAAGCGGCTAAAGCATTTTTCTGAACAATTTCGTAGGCTTCATCTCGGGAGAGGCCGGCTTCTACTAGCGCGAGAAGCACGCGTTGTGAATAGACGACCCCGTGAAGCTGGTCCAAATTAGCCTGCATTCGGTCAGGAAATACCTCTAACCCTGAAAGTAGCGTGTGGAGTCTGGCCAACATGTAGTCCGACAAGATGTTCGCATCAGGCGCGATAATCCGCTCCACCGAAGAATGGCTGATGTCCCTTTCGTGCCAAAGCGCACAGTTTTCCATCGCGGGAATTACCATTCCGCGAAGTAAACGAGCCAGGCCCGTCAGGTTTTCAGCGCTAATGGGATTTCGTTTGTGCGGCATCGCCGAAGAGCCTTTTTGCCCTTTACTGAAACCTTCACGCGCTTCGCCGACTTCCGTGCGCTGCAAGTGGCGCAGCTCAACGGCGATCGTTTCCACGCAAGAACCCAAGAGGCCCAATGCAGTGAAGTAAGCCGCAAACCTATCGCGAGCGATGACTTGGGTAGAAAGAGAATCAACTTCGAGTCCCAGTTTCGAGCAGACGTAAGCTTCGACTTCAGGCGGAACATGCGCGTAATTTCCGACGGCGCCCGACAATTTTCCGACTGAGATCTCTTTGATAGCGGCTTGCAAACGATTTCGCGATCGTTTGAGTAAGTCATGCCACAGGAGCCATTTCGATCCCATGGTGATGGGCTCAGCATGGATACCGTGAGTTCGGCCAATCATCGCTAAGTCTTTGTCTTTAATAGCGCGCTCACGAGTGATGGCGAGACAAGGCTCTAGCGTTTCTAAAATTAGTTCTCCCGATTTTTTCATTCGGTAAGCTAAAGCGGTATCTACGACGTCGCTACTAGTAAGACCCAAGTGAATAAATCTTCCCGCTTCACCGACGTGGCTTTGCACATCAGAAACAAAAGCCGCGATATCGTGCTTAGTCTCTTTTTCAATTTCAAGGACACGGGCGGTATCGAAGTCGGCCTTCTCGCGAATCACCTTCATCGAAGCTTCTGGAATTTTTCCGAGCTTTGCCCAGCCTTCGCACGCCAAGACTTCGATATCGAGCCAAGTGCGAAATTGAGATTCTTCCGTCCAAATACTGGCCATTTTTGGCCGACTATAACGAGGAATCATGTTTTATCACCCACCTTCCTAGTTACGACTTCGAAGAGATCTAAGAGCGTATCCATTAAAACTTTTCGAGCATAAAGATTGAGATCGAAGAAACCGCCGGCCAATGAACCCAACGTCCCAAAATCTCCAGTCGTGAAGTAATGCATATTCCCCACCGCATCCACAAACCACTCTCCTCGAACACTCGACAAAGCGAACAGGGAAATTTTCTTATTCGCTTGAGGATCGAAGATAGACTTGGGAGCTTTGAAAGGCTGGTTTGAAGTCACGAATTGTAAAACAAAACTTGGAATTGGATCTGCGGCTAGAGAATCCTTGAAAGTGCAGTCCCCAAAATATCCAAACGATGAATTCGCGAGCGACCTCACTGCGACAAAAGCAGTCGTGACAGCCGGAGTAGGTTTCAGAACGACTCCAGGGGTGAGCTGACCGTTGGCATTGGTGCCACTGAAAGCGATGATGTAATTAAATCCGCCTTTGTCTTGAGGATAGCTATCTAATTTAACTAAGAAGTCCCGGGCTTTGCCCAAAGATGCCTTCAGCTCCGTAGGATCTGCTTTGGGTAAACGGCACCACCCATTCGATTCATAAACGGCGGCACCGCCATTCACTTGGGCAACATCGGCCAAGCAGGGGCCACAGGTTTGCAGAAGCCATAAAAGACTTCCCTCTGTCGCATCGCCCATGATGTTTTGCATTTCATTGAAGTCTTCGTCAGCCTTGGCCGTTCGATAGGCTTCTAGATGGGTCGCAAGACTCGCTCGGCAACTATCTAGCGAGGGATCATTATCCCGAGCGGCAAAATACCTATCGATCGCAAGCCCCTTTTGCGATTCAAACTCTTTCAAAAATTGGTCGCGACTCTTGAACTGAGGCATGTCGGCTGCGTTTCCTCCTTGGACTGCGAAGCAGAGAAGAAGGAAGGGAACTACCCAGACTTTTTTGAGAGACACGAGAATCCTCCAGTGGAACTTACCCGAGACGAGTGTCGCGAAGACGCGAACACGATAAGGCGGAAGAGGCCAAAATTCAAGGGCGGACTCGTCTTTTTGGCCTAGGGAGAGGCTGGGTCCGCGAACACAATTTGCGCAGCGTCCAAGAACGCATCTAGCTCACCGCTTCGTTGCCAATCCCCGAATGCTTCTCCGATGATCCGCATGCGTCCTTGGTCGTCTTTGACTAAAGCAAGCAGGTCGAAAGCTCGTTCCAAAGCCCCCGTTTTTGACATTTGACGAACCTGGGAGACCAGCTCCCGACACAGTTTCGCATTAAAATATTTGCGAAACAGGGTGATGAATTTGTCGTGGTCCCCTGACTCCACCATCGCTTTAATCGCGGAAAACGGAAGCCAAGAGATATCCAATGCCTGGCTAAGTTTGTTGGGGTTGGCCCAGGCATACAGCAAGCGATCTACCAAACTCTCCACTCCCAATTTCTGTTTCGACGCCACTGAGGAAAAAATATCCAGATGCAGTGTAATTCCAGGGTCACGCTCGCCAGCTAAGACATCAAGCCCTCGCCCAAACGGACCGAAGACCAAGGGTCTATCATTCACTTCCACTACAGAAAAACGATCCAACGTGTGGGAGAAGGTTGTACTTTGGACAGCATTGAAGAAACTTGGAAAAAAAGGAACCCTTTGGGCTCCGGGAAGCGACGGCTTTTCAGAGACAAAGCCTCCTTGAGAGACCAGTGAAAAGATCGACGACAACCAGCGGGCATCGGGGCCCGCAGTAAATCGGGCAACCGATTGGTAAACTTCTAAAGCCGTGGGCAAACCCGGCTTCACCGTTTGATCCAGAGCGGCTAAGGCATGAGCCGACGTCAGTAAGTTATTAATCATCGCCCGATAACCTTGGTTTTCCTTACCGGGAAGTAGATCTAAAATGGCTTTTCGATCGTCGGGCCCCAAGCTTGCTAATCCCAAATCCTCAAAGACTAAACGCTTCACTCTTTTTAAATTTTCGTAAGGCAAAAAGCCTATCCAACGATTTAGGGAATCCATCAAATTGTCGGTTTCAAAACTTTCGAGCGCGATGGGGTTTCCCGGGGAAGGGTGCGTCAGATAGAAAAGCACCGACTGAAATACTATTTGCGGCTCGCCTAATGACTGAACACTTTCTGCTTGCTGGCAGACCTCGACAAGAGCGGCATCGAGAGGCATCGAAGCTTCGAGAAAAAAGAAAGAGTAATTAAACTCCTCCGGCGTCACCACCCCACTTAAGACATATTTTTTAAATTGAATGGCAAAGCTCCCAATACCCAAAGCATTCATCAAAGCTTCTTGAGGAAATTCGACCTTCTCTTTTTTCTCAGTGAAGTTAACCGACATTGGAGTCAACGCTACGGCGCCATTCCAGCTCTCCTGAAAAGCATCTGGACTTGCCTTCGCTTGGGCCTCAAACCATTTGGCGAGCGTAATCGCATTTAAGTAGACAGGGGTGTTGTGCGCTAAAGATCCCGGCTCAGTTTCCGGCTTCAAAGGAACGAAAGCACCTAGGGCTTCTAGGATGTCAGTGAAAAGTTCTTTAAAGGAATCGTTGGGAGCGGCTGAATTCAGGGACTTCCAAAAGTCGGGGGAAGGATGCTTAGCCATCAACTTTTCTCGCAACCATCCCGAAATAGCTCTTTCAAAAAAGGATTTTAAAGTCTCAGCAAGCAAAGGGGTCAGAGCCGTTTTTCCAGAGAAGCTCGACTGCAAAGCCTTAAAGAGGCCCGTCGTATTTTGATTCGCCGAAGCGACGAAAAAAAGTGCCAGATCCAATTGATTTCTAACTCCGGCAACCGAGTCGCCTGGTTTTACCGGAGTCAAAAGCATTTGCCTAAGGCCCGCCGACATTCCCTGGCTGGCTTTGCTCTGGTACTTCCCGGACATATCAGAGAGGCCTCGCAAAAGGCTGGTCCCTGCATAACTGCTATTAAGAATGGAGACCGCTTTCGAAAGCCCCATTCGAGTCACCGGATTGTAGGCCATACTAATTAGGTCAGTGACGACATCCTTTCCCGTCAGGATGGGGGGTTCCGTCGCGAGGGGTCCTGGTAAACCACCTTCTTCTACGTACCTAGCATCGGAATTCGCTCGAAGTTGTCGAAGCAAAGCGATCCAACGAGGATCTATGAAATCCACATCGTGTTTTACTATGTCACTTAGGTATTCTGATTTTCCAAAAGCAAAAATCGCGGCCCGTTCCGCCGCAAAGTTTTCTGAGCTTTTCCATTTAGCCACGCCGTTCGACCAAGTCGTAAAACGACGCGCTTTAGTCGCCGATTTCAAAGTGTTTACTAAATCGGCTTCATTTGATTCTGGGCGATAGAAATACCGGGTCAACCAACCGCCCAGCCAACTCAACTCTTCGTCACTCGCTTTTTCGAGTAGCGGCTTAAAGGCATCCAAGGCACCGTTGGTATTTACTGCTTGGAAAAGTTTTCGGATGTCCGTTGCCGTTAACTTGTCTGAGAGAACGATTCGTTCCGCACTGAAGGGCTGGCGAGAAGGCAACTCCGGAATGGAGGGGGGCTTCGAGCAACCAAGAACAAAAAGGGTGGTAAGTGCTAGGGTGAAGAAGAAAAAATTGGGCAGTCCCCGCATGCGGGCAAATTACTCGCTTTTCGACGAGAGTCAATGCCAGTAGGCCCAAAGAGGGGCTTAGCGGTGGAGCAGTTTTCGAACTTCCCGGGCCAAGCGAGTACCTTCTCGGTAACCTGCTAGCAAAGCAGCTCGCTTACTGCCCAAACTGGTGGGGGTTTTGGAGCCAATAGCGACGCGTCCTGAGAAAGTGGCGGTTCGAAGCTGCTCGTTCACACTGTTTTGAACTGCACGGCCGTAGGCTTTTTGAGAATCTACCCCCTCTTTGCCAGCCCCCCCGAACAGGACGAAGTCGATGTAGTCCGCGTACATCGAAACCGCGACGATAACGTCAGCGTGCCTGCGAGTGGCCTCGTCAACGGATATAGCTTCGGTTTGACGGTAGGGATCGGGTTCATCGCCAAAAGACCGGTACAAACCAGGAATGGACATGGTCTCCAAAAGTGGGACTTTCCAGCTTCCCCGATCGTAAGCGCCCACCTCACCGTGCTCGGTATTTCCCGTCATCAAATAGATCGGAAGTCTGGTTTCGCTAAGATCGCGCTGTCGAAAGGTATCTCGAATGAGGGGGGAGACCTTTTCATATAGTCCGGGATCAGTCCCCGGAGAAAGGCTTGAGATACTTTCAAAATCTTTGTCCTGCAATCGCATCGCAAACCACTCAAGATCGTGAACGCTCTTCATAAAGCCAAAACCTATGGCAAAAAGGGCCGGCCAACCGGTGGCTACGATCATGTCGAATCGGATGCCCTCTTCGTGAAACCTCTTCAGCAAACCGACAGTAGCGTAGCTGGCAACGCCTGCGCCTCCCACCACCAAAGCGATTCGGGGCGTCCCAGGGTGCAGCGGTTCTGTCTGAGTAACAGTCCCCCCCGGATTGATGGGGGTACCGAGCTCTCCCGGCGGAAGCGGTAGGGTGGGGTCGTAAGTTCCGGGATTGTGCATTGTCGCGGAAGGTTCCGGCGGCGGTAAATAAGGATTTTGCGGTGACGTCCGAGGCTTGTTGCTGGAGCAACCCGCAAGCACCACGAGGATCGCTAAAAAGAAATGGAGAAAAAGTCGATTACTTCGATGGTGATAATTCATAGTGAACCAAGTACTCCAAATTACCACTTTTCTTGCCGGGTAGGGGAGAACTTTCCGGTCCATTTTTCACTCGCCACCCTAAAGGGAGAAGTTTTTCGTGCAGCTGAGAAATCACACCAGGGATGATCGAGACGTCTTTTACGACGCCACCTTTGCCGATATTTTTGGGACCCACTTCGAACTGCGGTTTGAACAGAACGACCCAGTCTTTAACTTGGGGAAAAGCGACTCCCAACGGAGGTAGCACCGTCCCCAACGAAATGAAGGAAACGTCGACCACGCCGAGTGAAAGTTCACAAAGCTCTTGCGGATTAGCTCCATGCTCTTGAGTTAGCAACTCAGGAGTCAAATGGCGAGCGTTCACCTTTTCGGCATTTAGGACTCGAGGGTCGTTTCTAAGCTTTTGGTCCAGTTGTCCGTATCCGACGTCTATCGCGATGACTCGATTAGCACCCCGTTTGAGCAAACAGTCCGTGAATCCGCCCGTTGAAGCCCCGATATCTAGGCAAATTCTGCCTTCGACTGGGATCTTAAAGACGTCTAACGCATGATCTAGCTTGGATCCTGCCCGGCTAGAGAAAGGGAGTGAGCGGGAACGGACTTCAATTTCTAGGTCCAGAGGGTGGCTCTCGCCTGGCTTTTCGAGCCTTGTTTCTCCGCTCCAGACTTCGCCAGCCAGAATGTAAGCCTGGGCTCGCTCACGGGAGGGCGCAAGTCCACGTTCCATCATCAGAACATCTAAGCGCTTTCGCTCTTTTTTTGCGTTCATGGGGTCGCCAACCTACCATACTCGAGCAAACTTTGTGGTATGGTGGGCTCCATGGAGACGAACATCACCAACCGATATGAAAAGCCTTCATTAAATCCGTGGCTTATCATCCTTTTAACGGCCAGTGTTCCCTTACTTTTGTTCTTCTTTATCTTCTTCAAATGGTACCAAGACCGGACAGATTTTCGTCGCGTCCGCAGTCAGTTTGTTCAACGGCAAAATACGGTAATGGCCTTTGACGCGATGGTGGTGTCGACCGGATTTGGAGATCTTTTAGAAAAAGCCGGGCGTGATGTTCAGATCTTAAGCGTCGTTCCCGCGACCGCCGAAAACCTTTCGCAGTTTTATAAAGCCCAAACGGGTGAATTCACCAAATACGATCAAGACGACAACGTCGTTCAAGCGCCTCTTCCATTCTACAACCGACTTACTTATTTGGACGACAAGGGAACCCAGCTCCTTCAACTTTTCGAAGGCAAGCTCGACAGCAAGCACCGATCGCTTAGCGAATGTAAACTTGCCGATCTTTGTGACAAAGATCTCATCGAAAAAGCGATTAAACTCACTCCTGGCCAAATCTATTATGGACAAATTCTTCGCTATTATAGTCCGCAAGGAACTCCAGAGGATTTCAACCGAGCGGGTCTTAGTGTGGCGTATCGTGGCCAGCATTCGATCAATATTTTAACGATCGACTACCGGCATCTTCAGGATCATTTAACTAGTCCTGCGTTTCCTTACGACCCGAAACGAAATCTTTTAGACGCTTACGACAAAGGTAACTACATCTACATCGTAGACGCCAATTTCAATTTCATTACTCATCCGCATTACTGGAAAGTGATCGGCATCGATAAGAAGACAGGAACTTGGGTTCCTCCGATGAAAGCCGATTCTGAAAACGGCACGCATCCGATTAACGTCGCCGCCTACGAGCGAGGAGTGCTCAAAGGTTATTTTGAAAGATTGCTCAAGACCTCCTTTATGAATAAGGGCGTCGACATCTTCAGAGCCCCCAATTTAGCAGGTACGAGCCGAATCCTCTCGGTCGCTCCCATCTTCGTTTCGAAGGGGCAGTACCAAGGCAACGAAATTTATGGGCATGTAATCATCGGCTGCAACGTGGAATACTTTGAAGAGCCTAAGACGATGATCGTTCCGTACTACTAGCTCCAGCAATAATTAGTGGTTTAAAGAAAGCGTAGAGTCTGATTCAGACTGGAGCACTCGTTCGCCCGGAGCGGCTTTCGCTAAGCGGCCAATCTTGTCAAAGATCTGGCGAGCGATACCATCAGAGTCGAGTAAAAGTAGCTCTCTTTGCGTTTGTGGAGAAGCGTGGTCGACAAACTGGTCGGGCATTCCAATCACTAGGACATCCCGACGTAAATCATTCTTGGCAAGGAGCTCTAAGATCGCCGAACCAAACCCACCTAAGCAGGAATTTTCTTCGAGCGTGACGATGAGCTGACTTTGTCTCATCCACTGCAAAAGAAGTTTTTCGTCCAGAGGTTTAGCAAATCGAGCATTGATAAAACCCGTCGTAAATCCCTCGGCGCGAATCGCTTTTTGCGCTTCTAGCCCCGCTTGCACAACAAAGCCGATTCCAATAAAAAGAACATCTAGTTTTTCGGCATCGGCACTCAGAAGCTCGCCTTCGCCGATCGGTATCTCTTTGAGTTCGGCATCCATCTTTACGCCGACCACTTCACCGCGCGGATAGCGAAAAGCGATGGGACCTTTAGTGTATGAGACGGCAGTCTTCATCATGTGCTGCATTTCATTTTCGTCTTTAGGCGCCATGACAACAAAGTTGGGAATGCAGCGAAGATAGCTGAGGTCGAAGGCCCCTTGATGAGTCGCTCCATCAGCTCCTACGAGCCCCGCGCGATCCATCGCAAAAATAACAGGAAGACTTTGAATGCCTACGTCGTGAATGAGCTGATCAAAAGCGCGCTGCAAAAAAGTAGAGTAGATGGCGGCGACAGGGCGAAAGCCTTCGGTCGCAAGTCCCGCGGCAAACAGGACTGCGTGGGCTTCAGCGATACCTACGTCATAACAGCGAGACGGAAACTCTTTTTGGAACTTATTAACGCCAGTGCCGCTGGGCATCGCCGCTGTGATAGCCACGATCCTAGGATCCTCTTTCGCCAAACGAATCAAAATCTCAGCGAATAAGTCTTGGTAATTGGGTTTCTTCGGTCCGGAAGGCTGAATGCCGTCTTTAATTTTGAAAGAGGTCACCCCGTGATACTTCGAAGCATTTTCTTCAGCAAGCTTATAGCCTTTACCTTTGGTGGTAATGGCGTGAACCAAATACGGGCCACTCTCAGGCCCTTCATTTTTAATAAATTTAAAAGCGTCGGCTAAAGCGTGAACGTCGTGACCGTTTACCGGGCCCATGTAGCGAAAGCCAAAGCATTCGAAGAGAATTCCCGGAGTCAGAAAGTTCTTGAGGCTTTTTCTAAATTTGGAGGCCAGGTTTTTTACCGGAACGCCCCGGTCCGTCAAACCGTCCAAGAGGGCACGAATCTCTTTGCGGAAATGATTGTATCTAGGATGCGTGACCGCTTCACTGATGAATTTCGAAAGCGCGCCCACATTCGGATCAATGGACATATCGTTGTCATTGAGGACAACGACTAAATTTCTTACCGGAATATGCCCGGCATTATTCATGGCCTCGTAAACCAATCCACCGGTTAAAGATCCATCCCCGATGATGGCAATCGCATGGTGAGGACTTCCGCCGTGGCGCATCCCTTCCGCAATTCCCATGGCCGCTGAGATAGAGGTGCTGGCATGACCGGCCCCGAAGTGATCGTATTCACTTTCCGCACGGCTCGTAAATCCGCTAAGGCCTTGGTACTGGCGAATGGTGTGAAATCTATCGCGACGGCCCGTTAAAATTTTATGGCCATAGGCTTGATGACCCACGTCCCAGACTAGCTTGTCTTTAGGGGTATCAAAAATGTAATGCAAAGCGACCGTGAGCTCGACGCTTCCCAAATTGGAGGAAAAGTGTCCCCCTTTTTCGGAGACGACGTTCAGGATTTTTTCACGCACTTCGTCTACAACTTGTTCAAGGGACTCGGGCCCGAGCAGACGTAAGTCTTTTGGCGAATCAATGCTGTCTAGAAGGTTCACGAATTAGTTTCTTCTTGTACGAATAAACTCTGCGATAGCTATTAGAGGCGCCGCCCTCTCCCCCTCGCCGGCCACTGACTGCTTCGCTTTGTCGATGAGTCCATTCATCTTGTTCTTCATTTCGGCGGGACTCATCAACTGACAGTAACTCGGCTTCGGCTTCTTCCTAGGACCCCGAGAATACCTAACCATAGCTTCGGAGTCGAGCAGATCGTCTGATATTTGGAAGGCCAGCCCAAG
>JBBQIT010000039.1:0-14151 GCA_038325205.1 Bdellovibrionota bacterium | reverse complement strand
TAAGAAATAGATCGGCCGCGGAAGAGGGGCTTTCCTTCAGGAGCGCGATAAATTTTGGAGCGAAGTCCTTGGAATAGAAATCGTCGGGGGTTCCCGCCCTCACGTGAAGGACGGCCGACTGAAAAAGAGTCTCCATCTCTTCTGCCGTCTTCGAGGGGAACCAAAGCGCCGTGGAGATCGGTGCCGGAATTTCTTTAAGCATGCTGTGAGGGGACATAGTAAATACCGACACTTTCAACCTGGAGTCTGGGTTAAACAGACGGATATCAGTGAATCCGTTGTTGAGCAGCCAATCGTTATAAATGTCTAGTCCGGTCAGCAGTTCGTAGGCGCTCGTTCTAAGGGCGTACACGTCCATGAAAGGGGCGGGGACCTGTCCCGCTATTTGAGCGGTAGGGGCGAAGTTAAGAGATCCGTAGAAATAGCCATAATCTTGCCAGGGAAGATGCTCGCCCATCAGCCCGGCTAAACCAAAATCTGCGAGCACCAACCTTCCATCCGCCATTTTGAAAAAATTGGAGAGCTTGGCATCTCGATGGATAATTCCCTGAGAGTGGGCGAATTTTAGGATCCGCATCATCTCTAGGATAACTTCGTAGGAATGATCTAACTTTTCCGGATGCCAACCTTCTAACTCGTCGTGCACACTGCCTACGGCGACTTCCATCTGCATCAGGTCGGTGGATTCGGGACGTAGGTTGACCTTCAGAAACGGATTGGGGCTTTCAGGGTGCAGAAGCTGATATTGGTTATGTAAGTACTGAGTAAACGTGAAATCGCAAAGTGTCGCTTGCCTGCGTTTCGAAAACTTCAACGCAATTTCCTGGTTAGTCGCAGGATCTAAGACTTGTCTAACGAACCCTTGGCCTCCCTGACCAATATCAATAGAAACGCCGAAGAGATCCAAGATATGATCTTCCGACTCTTCTTCACTTTTCCTAGGTATTAAACTGAGTTTCAACGCCACGCTAGCGAGCTCTGACGCCACGGGATGTTTCAGATCGGCGTATGTCCGTGGCGTCTGCGTTCGTTTCGATTCAACGATCCCGCTGCATTGGTCCTTGTCTGCCCAAGCGGTAGTGCCGGTGTTGGCAAAGCTTAGCAAAACCAGAAAAAGAAAAAAGGGGCGCTCGATTTTCGAAGTTGAAGGGTGAATGCGAAATCTCGTTTTAGTTCTTCGATACGTCTTTGCCGCGCATCGAGAAGCTCCTATTAAAATTGAGTGTCTCCTTCTCTAAGCCAAATTGCTTCTCGAGGCAAAGCAAAAGCTCGGCTGAATGAGGTTCTCATCTAGAGGAAAATGGGTTTGAGGGAAGTCAAAATGCCCCGGCTCGGTGACAAATCTTGCGCATTGTAACGATGCGTCAATTCGTGTAAATTACGGTTCATTTTAAAAAGAGGATAATTCAATTGCGCAACAAATCCTTTAGTTTCTTAGGGTTAGGTCATTTTTCTTTAGCACTCATCGTCTCATTGATGTTTGCGGGTGTGCCGTTGAGAAGCGTCCGTTAGACATCGCAGGCTTTTGGACTAACGGCGTAGAGCACGTTCAGATCATTCCCGCGGATGCAAACTCAGGGGAGTTTCGGGCCGTGACCCGTTTAGGCGAGCCACTGGATACTAACAAGATTACTTATCGCATCCGCGAGAATCTTAGCGAGGGAAGAAATTACCATCTCCATTTAGACGGCTTTGCCAATCCCAAGACTGTAGTCGAGAATAGAAAAGTCGTTGTTATTGGGCAAGATCGAAGAATGAGTTACAGCACGAGCTATCTCGTACGCACGGACGAGGACTCCTACAAAGCTGACGTTCGAACACAGTTTGCGGCGTTCGCGAACGGAATTTTTGGCGCTAGTGATCATTCCGCCGAGCTCGCTTCTCAGAAGTTAAGCGGCATCGATGTGCTTTATGAGGGAAAAAATAATCTCACTTCTTTCCAAGTCGAAGAAACCGAAAGAGTTTTCGGTCTTGCGAAAACGCCAACACCCAAAGACAAGAAGGCCTTTTCGAGCAGTGTAGTTATCGCAGCAGAAAAAGAGGGTCGAGTGCTCGAGTGTGTCATTGCGGAACGCTATCATAGCAACATTGTGGAAGAACCCGGAATTCTCCTTAATCCCGGCGGAATCTCTGAAATTCGTGCCATTGGACCGGACGAAAAAGAAAAGCAAACTCTTGTGATGAGTACGGCAACGGGGGAATGGCGATGCACCGCTTACGTTAATATGGTCCAGACGAAGTTCACTATCGGCGACCTTTTAACTTTAGGGGAAGGGCATCACTTTCGTTTGTTCACGCCGGGACATAAAGAACTTATTAATAAGCGAATCTACAAAGTGGACGAACCTAAGTCGATTATTGACCGGCCGTAATTTCCTGCGCATGTGATCCTCGGGAATGACTCTTCGTGCCGAAAGGCTCGACGAGGTATCATTAGGCGTGCACAAACTATCAGTCCTCGTCTTAATCGTTGCCATTTCTTCATCAACGGTCCTAGCTCAGCCCGAGTGCCCGCTCACGTGGGAACGTCCGGAACCCGACCGGATGTTCATGGCGCAAATAGAACCTCTTGAGTTTCTGATGGCATCCCCTACAGTCTCAAAATGCAAAGGTCTCTTGGCAGCGTTAACGAACTTAAGAAAACAACTGATCGAGTTTCATGAAGCCACGTCAAATCCCCTTCCCACCAATCCCTCACTAGAGAGAAGGCAAGCTGCGGATGCGCTGTCCAAAAATCTCGTTAAAATGTTTTTCCAAGCGAGTGACCTTTATCAGAGAGGCGAAGTGTGCGAGGGAAAGTCGGATGATGAGTCGACTCGAACGGCCTTTGTTCATCTGGTGCGAAGTATCTATGCTTACAATGACAATATTCGCAATATAGCAGGAGAAATAGGTTCAGCGATTGATCTCACGGACCGTGTTCCCAAAGCGTTTAAGCGGATTGTGGAGTTGATTAAAGCAGAACGGGCGCTTCGTGAGGAGCATTTCGTTAAGACCGCTTGCGAAGAACTTGAGAAGGAATTTCAACGACGGTGTGTGGCCGGATCGGGAGCTACCGAACATAATGCTTCGAATGCTTTGATCGCCGATCTCCAAGCAAGACTGAAGAAACTGCATGAGCTGCAAAGAACTATTACGGGCAATAAGACTTTGATCGATCAAATTAGAACTCCCCTAAAATCTTTGGGCTTGCGCGCGGACGGCTCCCCCGATCGAGAGAATCCTTTCTCGGTAGAAGATTCCTATTACGACTCGATCGTCCCCGATCTAAAAATGTGTGCCCTTCAGTTTGCGCTTTGGCAGCAGCCCACTAAAAGTTGGAGCTCGCCGTTTTGGACAAGGAGCTCAAAGAATGGATGCGAGTTTTTTGCCTGTAAGGAAGAAGGGCTACTGTACGATCCCAACCTCGAGGAAAAGCCCGTGGCGGTGGATCCCGTCTGTGCTTTCATGGAAAACTATCGAGAGATGGAAGCGAGCTATTTGAAAGGTTACCAACACTATCAAAAGGTAAAACTAGAAGCCGAAAGGCATCCCGCCAAGGTACTGCCGACTTTTTGTCCCCCTTCCGATTTTCTCTCAACGCCTGCGAAAGGCGCTCATCAGAAGTGACGCGGGGAGTTCATTTAGGTCCACTTAACATTAGGTATCGTTCTGCTGATTGGGATAGTAGTCGTCTTCTCCTGTCGGAATGTCCAAACGCCAGGACCACGGGCTTCCCGTCAATATAAGCGCACATTACCCTTCCTTCGGTATCCCTAGGCGTAATTTGCATTAAGGGAATTCGCCGATGCTCCCGAAGCTCATAGAAAACTTGTAATAGGGATCGGTCGGGCGAAACCCGACCCCCCTGCATTCTTGTAAGAATATCGTGGATAATCTCTTGCGATAAGGGCGGTTGTTTTTCAAACCAGCGAGAGAAGTCATTAAAACTGACATCGGAATCTTCGGCGAAACATGCTTGCATCGCTTCGAGACGGCTATGTAAAAGGTCCTTCTGGGTAGTGGGGGCGGTTAAAGGCGTTAACCCTCGTTGCCGATCTCTATCTTGGGTTTGCAGACGCGCTTCTTCGAGGGCTGCTAGCCTCTCGGTGATTCGATCTCGCAGGACGCTTTCGAAAGTATCGCCCTCGGCGATGGGACGAGGAGGGCTCGAGTTGCGATCGGCATTTCTCTGCCAAGTGAGTTGGTACACGCTGAAGAAAGCCGACTCAATCAGGTCCTGCTCCTCATAGTGATTTTCTTCCTGCTTTGCGATCGATCTAGTCACCCAGGAATCCAGACGAGGCTTGGTGAGAGTAAAGTCATTGTTGGTGGTCAGTTTGTGGGCCAGCGCGAGCAGCAGTGGGTCTTCGGAGGATAAAAAGCCGGGTTTTAGCTTTTCTAGCTCTTGATGAAGAAGTTCGGTTAGTTCATCGCTAGAAAATGGGGTCAATACTTCAGTAGTTCCTGTTCGACTAAGAAAACTTTCTACATCTACAATCGCTTGTCCTATCGCTGATCTCTCTTGAGCGTCGACCCTGAGTAGGCCGACCAGTTTTCTTGCCTCACGAGAAGTTAACGGAACTCGGGAATTCTCGATGTAGGGAAGTAGGCGAAGTACAATCGCCGCGCACTTTCTTGAAGCGAGCGAGCTAGACCCAAAGGAATTGACCGAAAAAAGGAGACACCAAATGGCAAAGCTTGTCGCCGGAAAGAGAACCCGAAAAGGCATCCTTAACCCCCACCCCTAACTGATGAGATCTGGGAATAACAGTTTTGATGCACAGAGACAAGAAAGGTTAGTGGATTACCAATATCCCAATAAACGGGAAGGGCGTCCGACTCTATTCGGCGTTAAGCGCCTTTTCTTTGTGTCGTGAGTGATACACACAGACTCCTGAATCTAGAACCACCTTGTCGTCAAACCACTTTCCCCACAGCCCGTTCCACTTCGCCCAGTGGTCGCAGCCTGGAGTCGTCGCCACCACAGCCCCAATAGTTCCATCCGCCATGGCGTGGTTCCAATTGATCGCCAGTTCGCGCAAGCTTCGGTGGGCATTTCGGCTTACCCAACTGGAACTGGTTACGTCCGGTCCATGATAAAGCCATCCCCGGAGATAGACGTTGAGCGCCTCGGTCATTGGGCCAATAACGTACCCATAAGGACGCGCCTCTTTTTTAATACCGTCAGCAATCTTCGCGTAATCGACTCTTCCGATGGTAAAGGCAGATCTGTCTTTAGCGATGTAGACCCCGCAAATCAGTACTACCTGAATCGCGAGACCCGCGACCGCCAGATTTTTTCGGAGGGGAGACAGCGTCTCTCTGATTCTTTCCCAACCTAAACAGGCAAACGTGATACCCACCATGATGGACTCAAAGAAATAGTTAACGTCTCCTCCGGCGCGCATGAATACCGTGAGAGAGAAAACAAAACTAAGAGAAAAGATAATAGTTACGAGCTTAATCTCTACGCTTTCTCGTCTTGCCCAGGCCGTTTTAATTCCCAAAAGGAAAAGGGCCGTGAAAGTGAGATAGCACAGAAGAAAACTTACGAGAGACGCATCAAAGAGCCGGAGATTGATTGAGCGCCAATCGCGAATATTGGCTAGAAAGACATGATCGACTATCGCTCCGTGAGTACTTTGGTAGAAACCCCAATAGATAAGACCATTCAAAAGGACGAAGCCAAGCCCTGTTGCCAGCATTCGCCAGTATTCGCGACTTAGCACCAGAAAGATCATGGCGGACGCAAAGACGACCCCGCTCTGACGAGTCCAGAGGGAACAAAGCGAAAGCGCTATGAAGAGGAGGTATTTACCAAGGCTTCGGCGGTGCACCCAGTGGATAAAAATACTAAGAGCCGCCATTTCAAGACAAAGAGCGAGAGTATCGTTGCGAGCCGCGGTAGCGTAGTCCGAAAGTTTAGGGCCCGCTAACAGTGAAACTGCCAAAAAGGTTAGCCAAGGAATTCCCAAGGGGCGAATGACGTTCCGCCAAAGGAAAGTGAAGCTTAGTAGCAAAGCGGCGAGACTCATTCCTCGAAGCAAGAGCACTTGCCATCTTAAGTCATGCAAATGAGCCAACCAGATCATTCCGGCGCCCAGGTAGGCGTGAAAGGGAAGGTAGAGATAAATATGATACGGAACCTGGGAACGCGAAGGGTAAAGCGCTTGGCCGTCGACGAGAGAGAGGGTGCCGTACAAGTCATTCGCTTCGGCGGCGATATTGAAGTTGTGACTCCACCAAAGGATCAGGAAACGCGAGGCGAGAACGAGCGCTAGCGCTACGAATAACCACTTCACTACCTTCATGCTTTGACCTCTTGGGGGGCTTTTTTACGTCGGATAATAAAATAAAATTTTCACACCGCTGGGTAGGGGTGTCAAGCAAGCCCGCATCCGCGTCAAAGGGTACGATTGCGATTAGGCTCCATCGGCAAGCAGAGCAAAACCATCCAAGGATTGTTTAAAATACTCGAAGAGGGTAAGTAGCTTATCGCCGGAGATAGTGAGCTCATTTGGAGTCAGACGAAGAAGTCCTGGAAGTTTTTCTATTCCAATTTCACACCAGCTGGTTCGTCCGTCGTAATCTACCGACACCTGATTTAATGCTTTTTCTTCCAGGCGGTCGATAAAATTCTCCAACGAGACTTTCTTCTCAAAAGCATAAATCAACTGGTTGAATCTTTGATGGAGCAGATTTTGAAAGGGCTCGCTTCGGACGATTTCATCGTCTTTGATAGCGAAAATTTCTCGCCGCCAAATAGCGTCCGCTTCTTGGGCGGGATCGAGAAAAATAGAGATCCGATAATTGAAATCAGGGGTCGCTATTTCGCATTGCCCTGGCTCAGAAGTGAATTGAAGATCTTTACGCTTGTACCGAAAGCTATCTCTGATTTGGCGAAAGCTAGATTCGGCCTCTACCTGCATTTCGGCATCGGCTAACGCGACGAGTTCCCGGGGATCGCTCGACGTACGATTCTTGGGACGGAAGGCCGCTAGGTCCTTCAACCTTTGGTTCGTTTCCCCTCTGAGAGTGACTCTTTCAAATTCGCGCATCCCCATGGCCGGGAGCATAGCTTATCTGAGGCTTGTTTTGAAGTAGGGACCCTCGGATGCTCCCTGGTGCCTCTGGGCATACCTTTACGCGGCTTTTTTAGGCGGCAGTTGAGGTTGTAGAAAGCGGTATCGGGTATTACGAGCTGCTCCTACCTTCTCCACTACTCCATTGCGGACAAGCATCCTTAAGGAGCGATTGAACACTGGTAATCTCAAACTTAAGAATGTCACAGACCTGTGTAGCAGCTTAACCTACGGTTGAATATTGAAGCGTCTCCAAGTAATCTTAATCTTGTCAGTTACCGATCAACTTTTTTTCACCAAAATTAGGTGCTCATGCGATCTCGGCTTGTTATCTCTTCAGGCATTCAGAAAGCAGCCGTCTTGATCGTAATTACGTTTGCGATTTATTGCCGCCTCTCTCAGCCCGACATCACTTGGTTTAACACCCACATGGCGCGGGATTTTGCCCGATCGCTAGAGTGGTTAAATTTCCATCCTAGGTCGCTGCTGGGACCAGAGATGAACAGTGGGGTGCGTCTTTACGGACCTGCCTTTTATTGGTTGATCGCGTTGGCATGGACTGCCACGCACTCCCTTCCAGGAATGCTCGTTCTCTTGCATTCCATTACCATCTTACTCTCGCTCTATTTTTGCTGGTTGATTCGAGAAGATTTGGGAAAAAGTACCGCGGCCCTCTTTTTCTTGCAGTTCTTTCTCATGCCGGTGCACGTGATGGTGTCTCGAACCCTTTGGAACCCTTCCGCGGTGTTGCCGATCTCGCTAGCTATCCTAATTCTGGTTCGCGGATATGTAAAAAATCCAGAGGACAGTCGCCGGTTGATTGGCATTTTTGTGATGGGATGTCTCGGAGTGCAGATGCACCACTCGGCTTTGGCAGCCGTTGTTTCGGCGGTGCTTGTTATCTACTGGAACACCCGTCGGCTTAAAGAGATTGGAATTGGTGTCGTCTCTTTGGCTTTGTATTTAGGAGTGGTGGGTTGGTCGGCTAGTTCGGGCGTAGGACATAGTGCCGCTCATGCTGCCTTTCTTTGGCAAGACTGGGTCGCAAAAGCGGGCGGGATCGCACACTATCTCGTTCGGTGGAACTACCACCTCTTCTTAACCGAGCAGCCACTCCGACATTACGAACTCTTCCCGCTTATTTTCAATTTGGGAAAGACGGTCGCTCCGTTTGATACTGGAATCATCTTGGCCTTTACGAAAATCGTACGAGCGATCTTTCTGGCCACGTTTGTCGTCTCGGCAGGCTTCTTTACTTTTTCGCTACTAACCAAACTCTGGCGCCGTTTGCCTTTCGATCTCTATGAACAGATCGCCGTGGTAGGTTCAGTCGTGAGTGTCGGGTCCCTATTTTTCTATCTGGGAAATGGTGAGACGCTTCCGTATCGATATGGATTGATGTGGTATCCCGTTCAGTTTCTTGTGATCCCACTGGCCCTTCGTAACTTGAAACTCTATTCAGCGATGGCGCGCTTTCCACGTCTTGAACTTTCCTTTCGCTCCGGGGCGGCGGCCCTCTGTGCCATCACCTTTTGTGGAAACGCTTATTTCCTTCTCACGGCGTATCACGTGATGGCTGCTACTGGGAGAATTTCTCACGTTGTTACCGACACCGCTGAGATTCCACTGCGAGATAAACTAGAGCTCCTTAAAAAGGTAAGGACGAGCGAGAACGGTCCTTCCTCCTTTGCGACCTTTCACGGCCCCATTGCCAATAAAATGTTCGCGATGGATACCGACATGCAGGAGATGGAATATTACGGGGCTTTAATCAACGGTATGGCGAGGACGCCTGCTTTGGCGAAAGCAGCAACAAACGAATACTACGTGGATAGTTTTTCTTTAGAAGAGATGAAAAGAAATTACGAGACAAGCCAACCCGAGCTTCCGCTTCACCTGATTACGCTTACGAAAGAAGATCTGCCCTACGACATTAAAGCACAGTATTTCGGAGCGGCTAATCAGCTGATCGCGGAACGAAACTTTCTAACGCACGAAATGATCCTGCCGTTCAAAGATCCGCTTAATACTCCTCCTCTAAAATTAGTGCTTAGTTTCAAGGTCGCCCGAAAAGGAAATGAATTTTTGCGGATCTGTTTTGATGAGGGGCGTGGTTTTTCCGCGTTGGCCATCAGAGGCATTACGGTCAATGGAGCTCCAGGCGAAGTGAGGTTAAATAGTTCGGAGTGGTTAGAACAGCGTACGGCCATCTTGTCTTTGGCGCCCGTCCATTCGGACGAAGCGCTCATTCAAATGAGCTTCCTTGTAAACAGTCCCGAATCTCGTTTCTCACGGGTAGATATTTTCAAAACAGCGAGTGGGCTATTTCGCTATGAAAACGCTTCTCCTGATATCAAGCGTTCGTTGGTCTGGCGGAATTTGTAGAAACTACTTTTGGCGGTTGATTCTGCCATGATAGAATTTCGTATATGATTCGTTGGGCTTCCATTTCGATCGTCCTAGCTTCCACGATTCATTGTTTTCGATTTGGGATTAGACTGAGCGACTGGCGTTACTTCCTCGGCTGGGTAATCCTTCTTGGCGCGATCACTTTTAGTGACATCCTATCCGAGTTTTCGACGGGCTGGATTCAAGGCTCCTACGTGGACGAAGCTACACCATCCCTCGTTTTTAAAGTCCTAGGCTTCCTTGGGGTACTTTTCTTTTCTTTTCTTTTTGCTACCACCCAGCTTCGCTAAGCGCTTCGAATTCTTGCCCTTCATAAATGTGAAGGTTTCCCCATCATTGGCACCGTACTCGATGCTAACATCTTGAAATGGCGAAGCCATTATATAGGCCCTCTCCTCCAGCCCTCGCCGAGGTAAAGCAGCAGTTTCCTCTCGTTCGCGTGGTCTCGGGTGTGCCGGGGCTAAGCCAGGACACTTATCTCTTTAGTCCTGTGGTCGCTTCGCCGCTTCTTGTTTTCTTACCCATCTCCTTTGGCCCCGATAGCACGTTCGAAGTCGCTTTCACGATTAGTGTGACAGGTTCGGTAGTGCCGAATGGTTTTATGAGGCAACAAGGGGACAGCAGAGAATCTCTAGATTTCGTTGAGCAGATGGTGTCGTTGAATCGGAGCCGTCTTCTTGCAATTCTTCGTCGAGGTCCGGAAGGTAATTATCGAATCAAGGTCCTTTCCACCAAAAAAGATTATTTAGAGATAAATCCCTCTGAAACCAATCCACAAATGCAGAATCTACCTCACCACTATGCTATTCAAGTTTGCGAAGCCATGTTGCAACGGACTAAAGAACAATCCAGTAACAGCGCTGTTTCGGTACCTAATTTTGCGGAGCTTCTCAAACAGACGATAGAAACGTTCGCTTCGAGAGAAAAGGCCTCGACGATTCCGCGGTTTGAACTCTATCGGTTACTTTCTAGCTTCTCATCAAAAAGGCAAGACGAGCCTACGCGTTTATCAAGGACAATGAATTTTCCGCTGGTTCGTCTTTTCCTTTTCACAATGAAGGCTGGTTGGTGGCCCCTTGCGCTTTGGCTTGCCGCGATGCCAGGGCTTACTCTCTATATTTGGTATCCTCACTACCCGCACTACGATAAGGGGCTTCAGCTAGCAGAGCGGGGATCTTACCTTGCTGCTGCAAGGGAGTTTAAAATTGAAGTGGATCGCCTAAATCTGAAAGGCGAACACGATATGTCGATTTTGCTACAACCCGCCCTGATGTACCGCAGAATGGGGGATGAGAAGTCTGAGTTCCGAGCTTTGAAAGAGGCTTTCCAATATATCGGCCCGAAGACTTCAGAAAAGTACGACCAGGCTTTACCACCTGAGATGAGGGACGCGGAAATAGGGGCTATCAGCTGCGGAAAGGAGCAGGGGATCCGGCTGATGTGGGTCCGCTACCGAACTTTACAAAAGAAATTCCTTCCCTAGTTATGTATGTATTTGATTTACCAGCCTAAATTGCCTCAACTGCTATCTCGCAATTCATATTAGTTCGAACCGTTTCTCCTTTTAGACACAATAAGAATACAGACAACGCGAAGGACGCGGGGTCGCCAAAAAGGAGATAACGATGCTTACGAATCTTAAATTAGGTCTGGTGGTTTTAGCTTTTACCCAATTAGTAACGGCGGGTTTTGCAGAAAACCCCATCTTGGTAAACGTGCGGGCCGTCGGTAATCCCGATGCGGGGCAGGTTTCCATGGTGGTCACAGGAACTTGTTCCGGTGGCATCATCGCTAACAGCGCTGATTTGGGATGTACGGGAAAGAGCGGCTGTAGCGATCCTCTAGACAAGAAACAAGGCGATGCGGTTTCGCAATCGGGAAGTACCGTAACTTTTTCTCTGCATGTCTACGACGGACAGGATCGATTCCGATTCAAAATTTTGCCTGGCGCCGCTTTTAGTTGCCAGGGCTCGATTGTTTTGGACGGGGCGCAAGCGCCTGCTAACAACCGCACCTTTTCCGTGGGCAACCCAGCTGCGGTCTTAGGACATATTGCTACTCAATTGTATTTCCCGGGGACAGACGGTAACGGCAATCCCGGAACGATACTCGAAATCTTCGGCACCAAAAACTAAGGGTGAGCATCGCACGGTCATCCGGAAGGTATCGTCTTCGGACGGTACTTTCCGGATGATTTTTTTGTGAGTTCTTCTAATACTTGTAGACGAACATGTTTTGAACTTCGTAGTCGCCCACTTTTTTCTCGGGCTGTTCGGCCTGACCTAGGATGACGCCTGCATCGGTAATATCGATAAGCACAGTGGAGACTTCAGCACCTTCTTCTTCTCCCTCTTGAGCCTCAATCGGAGGTTCGAACTTTGCCGAAATCACGGCGTCGCCGTTCTTATTAATGCGAAAGCGCTTAAGCTCCGGATTCTTCTTGCTCCAAATCCAGCCGTCGCTGTCCTTCCCTGACAAGGTCCAACTGTTTCCGACGACGACACCCGCATCGTTGATGGCGTTTGCGGTGGATTCTCCGTACCCTCGCTCAGGGATCCAGGCTAAAGCGATGAGCGAGTGTTCTTTAAGTGAACCATACATTCCCAGTCGGGAAGCCGGTTGTCCCACCTGTTTCGTTGTATTTAGATACCCGACAAACTCCCCGTTATTGTTAATTCCTGAAACTTTCCCTGAGGTGGACGAGATCGTATGGCGGATCCATTTGCCGTTCGCTTCTATCCAAACGACGGGCTTATCTTCGTCTTGGCCACCGATGAATTTCCCGTCTGAACTTATCGCTAGTGCAGTGGCGGGACCTGCGTTTTTGATAGGTAACGGGGCTATCTCCCATCCCAGCTTATTGTCAGCGCGGTTCCAAACGCAGGCGACTTCGGGCGCCATACCGCCCGCGGCACTTCCTACAATGCGATCCTTAGCAATGGCATTCGCCGAGGAAAAGTCTTTGCCGGGGAGGGTACCAAGACCGATCGTCCCTTGCTCTTTTGTCGACAGAAAAGCCTGTGAAGCTTTAAAGCGTGCCGCTCTTCCGACAATAGTTCCGTCCGGAGAGATATCCTTACCCGCCATCGCCGTGTATTCCTCTAAGGTTTTAGGAATCGAGATTTTGGCGGAGGTCTGGGCGTCCCAAACGATAGGGCGTTGAGCTTGAACAAATTCTTGGCCTTGGCCCACGCGGTATTCATGGAGTCCTAGCACTTCATTGCGTTCGTTAATGGCATGGCCCTCAGTCCCGAACTTGCTTAAATGAAAGTGCGGTTTACTGAAATCGGCAGCTATTGAATGGTTTAAAAAAAAAGCGAACGTGACTACAGAAAATAGAAATTTACCCATGAACTCCCCCCCATGAAAAATTTACGCTAAAGAGGTTACCGCAACATGTCAAAAAGAAAAGAATTGGAAGCGTTTAGAATCTCGTTACAAGCTGAGTTAACCAAATCTTACGCTTCTATTAGACGGGTTGACCTGAAACTATGATACGACAGCCCCCATCAATACTAATGGAGGCTGTGTGTTTGTTTCGTTGTTGCGGATGCTGCTGGTTGCGCTAACCATTAGTTCTTATTCGTTTTCCGCTGTCCTCTGTCCTTCCGAAGTGGCTAGCCAAGCTAAACTCAGGGACACTATCTTTAGGTTTCCAGTCCAGTTTCTGGGGTACGATCTCGGTTTGCCGTCGATTTGCCCAAGATGTACGCAGACCGATTACGTAGTCGTAGAGAATAAGGGAACTATCCACGAAAGTGCCGCGACGGCAGTCTCTGCGATCTCAAGTAGTCACGATAGTAGAGATCCTGTCACCATCCAGGGACTGTTAAGGCGGGACATGAAAGCTGAGACGGTAGAGGATCGTTATTGGGAGTGGTTGCTTAGTGTCTCCGAGCCAGAAAGAGGAGCGACGTTTCACGCGATTCGAAATTTTCTTGAAGCATCCGCTCAGCGACAGGTGGTCTTCGAGTGGTGGAGTAAACACGTCTCTGAATCGATTTTTGAAGACCACACAGGCTTTCCCGATACCTTTCTTGATTCGATAAATCAGTTGGCAGGTAGTCCTACTAAGTGGCCTGAGGTCGCCCCGGTGGCTTCCCGGCGGAGAAGTAGTTCGCCGAAAGCTTATATTCCGCTCTCGTCCCTGAATGACCTGTCCACCTACCTAGAAGCTATCCCCGGAAAAAACTGGGCCAAAAAAGAAATTCGTCGCGTTTTTCAAGATGGTCATAAAAAGTTGGAGGGCTCGAGTATTCCAATTTCGATTCCGGCTGCAGTTCATGCAGAAATTCTGGTTCGTCTCGACGACTCGGTAGGGATATTGGTAGATACCGATTGGAATGTGATTGGCGATATCAATTCCGAAGGAGAGGTTAAGATTCGAAATTCAGAAGGGCGGCCACGGTTAGGTTTGCCCGAAAGAGCCGCCATTCATGTATTTCCCCTCCGATCGAGCGTGACCCAAGCACAGTTAAGAGGAGTCGCCGAGAAATTTGCGGAACATCTCGGCGTTATTCCTTGATCGTCTTCAGTTCCGCTCCCGACCAGATTTAGTTGCAGTCGATTTTCATTTTTGTGACCTCAGCAAGGGCGACTCCTTGATTGCAGGCTTCGACTTTCAACTCCCCCTCGGCAGCGCATTCGGAGCAAGAACGCTTTCTAAGAGTCGTTTGTA
>JBBQIT010000038.1:0-14531 GCA_038325205.1 Bdellovibrionota bacterium | reverse complement strand
GGATCAGCACCGTCCCTACAATTCTGCCCAGGATCGAACGGTCGAAATTCTGATTCCTATGGCGGGGCTCGGACAGCGTTTTTCTGCGGCTGGATTCGAAAGGCCAAAGCCTTTGATCGAAGTATTGGGAAAACCCATGATTCAGTGGGTAGTCGAAAATGTTCGCCCAAAGAACGTTCCCTCCCATTTCACTTTTATTTGCAACGAACGGCATTTGATCGATTACGAACTGGATAAATTTTTAAATAGCATTGCTCCTCACTGTTCGATTGTTTCCGTCCCGGGCGTTACTCAAGGAGCTGCTTGCACCATTCTGCTAGCGAAAGAGCATATTTCGGTAACTCGGCCTCTCATTATCGCTAATTCGGACCAATGGATTGAGACCGATATCGACGACTTTATTTCCAAAGCCCAAGAAAAGGACACCGACGGGGCAATCATGACGTTCCCGGCTTCCGAAAAGAAGTGGAGCTACGCAAAGACCGACGCAGAAGGTCGAGTCGTGCAGGTAGCCGAAAAGGATCCCATCAGTGAACACGCGACCGTGGGAATCTATTATTTTAAGCACGGTGAAGACTTCGTGGAGGGATGTCAGGATATGATTCGTAAAGACATCCGCACAAATGGGGAATTCTACGTTTGCCCTGTCTATAATCAACTCATCGAAAGCCGCAAGAACATCGCCATTCACGAGATCGAACGTGATAAAATGCATGGGCTAGGAACCCCTGAGGACCTTTCTACGTTCCTGGCATGGAAACAAGCCGCATAACCAACATTGGCTTTCTCTAATGAACCTTTGCTTCGCCTTCATCGCTATCGCAGGCACCATCGCCTGGCGATTGGTCCTTATTACGGAAGCCAAACTCCGTCTCGACGTCACCGAATTCTGTCGGACTCTCCTCACTGGCCATATCTTCGTATTTGCTTCGGCGCTTCCCCTGGTGTGGTTAGATCATTGGACTCTCAACCTGCATGCGCTACTGATGCTGGCCGCCTTCTTAACGGCCATCCCTTTTATCGCAAAAAAGAAAATTTCCTTTTTTCTAGCCGGAAGTTCGATTCAATTGCTGAGCATCCTCGTCGCCCTCACCGTTGGCATCGGGCTTCAATGGCATGGGATCTACTATCTGTACGCTACCCACGATCCTTCGGCCTACCTGAATTCAGCTCACCACATTGCTCGCACAGGAAGTTTCTTCCATTCGGATCCTCTGAAACGAATCGCGTTCGGAGAAGGGAATGAAAAATTAAAGCCCCTTCTCAATGCCGATAGGGCTCCTGAGGATTGGCAATTAACGCGCAATTATGGAGTGATTCCTTTTGACCTGCCGAAGGGATTATCCAGCTACCATGGCTTTTTTGGGGCGCCGCTTTTCTTAGCTATCGGAATGAAACTTTTTGGGGAAGAACACGGCCTGCGCATTCAGTGGCTCTACTTTGTGACGGTCGCGATAAGTATGGTCGCTTTGTGTGAGCTTCTTATCGGCCCGTCATCACTCTTTTCTTCTTTAGTAGTTTGGATATTTGCTCTGTGTCCCCTCGTCGCGCCCCTTTATCGCGAGCCTCTTTCTGAGCCATTGGCTGCCGTTTTCTTTATGGGGATCATTGTCGCCCTCTTTGACATGGAACGAAGACCTACTTTCGCTCGCTTTTTACTGGTGGGATCCGTCTTAGGATCCGTTTGCACCCGAGTCAGTGCTCTGATGTATCTTCCGTTTCTTGTTTTAACCTGCCTATGGTTGGAAAAGCAGACTAAGGAAAAAGCACTCAATCGTGGGCTTTGGGTGGGAATGATCGCGAGCTGTCTGGGAGGCATTCTTTTTATTTTCCATCTTTCTCCGACTTACACCCAAGAGATCTTGGCTTTCTATTCGCATTCGCTCCTTAAGTTTTTTCCCGCGGCAACTGGAGATTTCTTCACTTCGACTAAATCGCTGGTGCCTGTCATTGGTACAGTGGGCTTACTACTATTTGTCGGCCGAAGGCGCTTATTGAATATAGTGGAAGCGGTATATGCCCGCAGAAACTGGCACCTGCTATGGAAGTTTTTCTTTGCGGTACTTACCGCAGGAGTTCTCGTTCGGTACTTGCGTCTCATCACTAAACTAACTGACAATTTCGGCGACTATCCATTCGTCCTCTTCAATCTAGATTCCCTTCTTTTTTACGGCGGCCCTTTGGTCGTAGCGCTGGGGCTTCTCTTTTGGTTTTCTCATTTAATCCAGACACGAAAGCCTTCTTTTATCTTTCTCCAATCCTTTTTGCCTTTCTGCGTGTTCTTTTATTCCGTGTTTCGATTTATGCCCCTCAACCTCCAAGTAAACTTTCAACGGTATCTCCTGATCGAGTTGGTGCCTTTAACCATCGTAGGGATGATTGTCTTTTTGGCGTCACTCCGCCGCACTCGAAATCATTATTGGGTAATTCCCGTTCTAACTTTCACTTTTTTCTGGAATGGCGGGATTACTTTCGCCATTAATCACTCCGATATTTGTCGAACCGCCTTTGCTACCTATTCCAACTTGAGACAATCCCTTAGCCAGCTTTCGGCCGAGGGAAAAAGACCTGTCGTTGTGGCGGTGGGAACTTCTTGGCTCGAGCAAAGTTTCCTAATGCCCTTAAGCAACGGTTTCGATATTCCGCTCGTCTTTGTTAACCATCCCTTTTCCGAAGAAGCTTCTCTTGGCATTTCGGAGTTAGAACGGCTGGGCTACTCCCCTATCCTCGCGGTAGGCAGGTCTTCAGAAAATCCCTTCTCTCTTCCCGTACATGAAAGCGGAAGGAGCTGGGGACCTTGGAAGGAAATTGACGACTGTCGCTACTACCCGAAGTTTGGGTTTGGCGCCCCCCCCTTGGAGCTCGCAGAAAGTTGCGTCCACCTATCTCTTCTGCAGGCCATTCCAGTCCAAACGAACCAATCCGCTTCTTGGTGGGAACCCGCGTGGCAATTTCGAAACGCGACTTTACCCCTACTCGTCAAACACTGGTACGGAATCCAGGTCGACGGACAAAAGCTATGTTCGATGAAATTTGGAAACCTGGAGTCAGTAGAGATACGTTTTAGCTTCCTGCCCGAAGCCAAGTTTGAGATGCCGAGCGTCACCTTAAATGGAGTCGCCACAGGGGAGAATTCCGCTACGACTTCGCCTGGGAAAAAGTATCTCGAGCACGAAGTGTTCGTATCCATTCCCACGACGGAATTTGTCTGCAATCGCACGAACATCGTCGACATCAGCTTTCCTCCAACGGAAAGCTCGCCACGTCGCGCCGTAGTTCACTCCATTAAAATTAATTCGAGCGCCCACAACGGGCCCCTTGCACGTCTCAGTCTTCCCAATTAAGTAGTTTTCCTCATTATTCCCGCACAATTCGCCGATAAATCAGTAGGTAGTACCCCGAAACTGAGGCACAGAAATGCGCTCCCTTTGCATCGTCCCGGTCTATAACCAGGCCAGTGAACTCCCTCTACTTCTAGAACGCTGCAGGCTTAACCAAGCTTGCGACGAATTTCTTTTTGTAGATGATGGGAGCACTGACGGATCTTACGGATTGATCAAACGCTCTGGATTTAATTATCTGCGTATCGAAAATCGTCTGGGCATTGGCCACGCTTTAATTCAGGGAACCCGATACGCGCTTCGAAATGGTTTTGATGTCGTGATGCATATGGCCGGCAATGGAAAAATGTTGCCCTCGGAAATGTATCGTCTCTTGGAGCCGCTGAGAGAGAATAAGGCTGACTATGTTTGGGGAAGTCGATTTCTGAAAGGGGGACGATTTGTTAATGCTCCTCTCTTTAGACGAGTTGGAATCCCTTTCATCTTTAACCAAATCCCCCTTCTGTTCACCGGAAAGAGAATTACCGATGCCACGTGCGGTTTTAGAGCATATCGTTTGTCTCTTCTAGAAACAGCGGCCCCAGACTGGGATCATCCTTGGCTCTACAAATACGAATTTGAATATTACGTGCTCGCGAAAGTACTTCTAAAGGGAGTTCGCTACCAAGAAGTTCCCATCAGCATGGTGTATCCCGCTTCGGGAAAGAATTATTCGAAAATAACTCCGTTTATTTCGTGGTGGTCTATGTTTCGTCCCTGGCTCATTGTCCGTTTAGGGCTAGAACCTCGGACAGATCGTGCTTTGTATTCTGCCTTTAAATCGTTCTCAAAAAAGGAAGCAAAGCTACTCGACGCTAGCGAGAAAAAAACAATCGAGATGGAATCGTAAAGTGTATCGCGGCCTTAAATTTATTGTGATCGCTCCGTGTTATAACGAAGAGAAGAAAATCTCTCTTGTGGTAGGTCGGATTAAAGCGGTGGGAATCGCCGATGAGATCTTGGTCGTTGATGACGGTTCTAACGACAACTCAGCGAATGCTGCGAAAGCGCAAGGGGCGAACGTGCTCTCCCTCGGCAAAGTATGTGGAGTCGGAGCCGCCCTGAGAACTGGATTTGAATACGCTAAGGACAAGTTCGACGTGATTGTCGTAATCGCGGGAAATAATAAAGACGAGCCCAACGAAATTCCTCGCTTGTTAGAACCTATCGCCGACAAAAAGGCTAAGTTCGTCCAAGGCTCAAGGTTTTTGCCTCAAGGTGGTTACGGCGGGGATATGCCGACTTATCGAAAGTTTGCGACGCGGCTTCATCCTCTACTTTTTTCGCTCTTTACCGGACGCAAAGTCACCGAATCCACCAACGGATTTCGTGCTTTCACGACTGACTTGCTTTCAGACAAAAGGATTCAGCTAGATCAGCGCTGGCTAGATCAGTACGAGCTAGAGCCCTATCTCTATTACAAGGCCATTACTCTGGGACATCCCTGTGCAGAAGTCCCCGTAACTAAAATTTATCCCCCGAGAAAAATCGGGAATACCAAGATGAAGCCAATCACCGGCTGGTGGAGCATTCTTCGCCCCCTCGTTCTGCTTCGTTTGGGATTGAAGCGCTAAGCTTCGCCACTCAAAGGGAAATCACCATGTCAGAGAAAAAAGTAAAACTCGCGGTTATCGGAACTGGTTACTGGGGACCAAATCTTATCCGTAACTTCTACGATGATGGCAGAGTCGAACTTAAAATGATTTGTGATATCGATAAAGCAAGGGCGACGACGATCGCCGCTAAGTATCGCAACGTCGTTACTACCGCGCAGGTTCAAGACGTTTACACCAATCCTGAAGTCGATTCGGTAGTTATCTGCACTCCGACTGACACCCATTTTGAAATCGCCAAACGCTGTCTTGAAAGCGGGAAAAACCTTTTCATTGAAAAGCCCATGGCTACCACGACGGCAGAATGCCGAACCCTGATCGAGATGGCTCGGGCCAAAGGGTTAAAATTGATGGTCGGGCATGTGTTTCTTTACAATCCTGCCGTTCAATATGTAAAGGACCGGATTGATCGAGATGAGTTGGGAAACATCATCTATATTTATGGAAAAAGGGTCAACTTAGGGCCTATTCGTAAAGACGTTAACGCCCTTTGGGATCTGGCTCCTCACGATATCGCTATTTTCAATTATTGGTTGGGCGCTACCCCACTTGCTGCCAACGCGACGGGAATTCAAAACATCAACCCGCCCATCCACGACGTTGTTTTTGCTTCTTTCAAATATCCCAATAATGTCATGGCGAGTCTTCATGTGAGCTGGCTCGATCCTCGTAAGGAACGACAGATCGTCGTAGTGGGTACTAAACGAATGGTGGTATTCGATGACATGGACCCCGTTGGTCCGATTCATATCTATGACAAGACCGTCACACGGCCCACACAGAAACCTATCACCGATACTATCCAAGCTTTCAAAGCCGTCATTCAGGAAGGCGATCTTGTTATTCCTAAGATCAACATGGGCGAGCCTCTAAAGAACGAGTGCCGACATTTCGTAGATTGCGTCCTCGAAAATCGGCAGCCTCTTTCGGACGGAGAGAACGGTTTGGAAGTGGTGAGAGTATTGGAAGCCGCCACCCATTCACTCAATCACGCGGGAATCGAAACGAAAATCGGGGGCCCAGTCACTTTGAGGCAGATTCCCAGGGTGTCGGCGACTGCTTAAATTCATCGGGCTTTTGAACACGATGGCTTAACCCCGATATCTCCGCACGTCTCCTCCAAAACGATTCTGTTCGTAGGGCTTAGGGCGAGATTTAGACTCAATCATCCCCCCAAAAAATCCTTATCATTTCAAAGAGTCTTCCTAGCCAAATCTGTTCCTAAACCCCGTAATCGATTTAGAAGACAATACTTATCTATGAAGAACAAAAAAGCCATATCGATCTTACTTCTTTTTTTTTATACTCCTCTTATCGGAATCGAAGTTCCGATGACCATTGTGAATAGGATAATTGCTAATGCCTCCTTATCCAAAGAAGACCGCAGCGAACTTCAGAAGCTGGCGATAGCTGAACGAGATGGAAACAACTCGGGGTTTAAGCCTAAAGCAAAAAAAGTGGCGGATGACCTTCAAGCGCGTACTAATTCAAATAAAGCGAAGATAGCTGAACTTCGCGAGTGGATAAAGCGAAACGAATTGGCCCCGAAGGCGCTCGATCGAGAGTCCGAGGCCGAAGCTCGCGAATCTCTGCGCCGTTCTAAGCTCAGCGCCGGCGAACTCATCGCGGAACTGGACGCTAGAGTCAAAACTTTGATGGTTCCAGACACGAAATCAAAAAATAAATACGCTTCGAATCAGGCAATCGAAACGGCAATGGAGCTCTTACACGATCCGAAGTACCAAGGCGACATGGGAAAGCTCTTCGGCGACATTGAGGCTCTCTTGGACGCCGTGGATCATTCTCAGCAATGTGGACGAAGCGATTCCGGGGCGCACGCACGCAGACCTTAGCGGCAGCTCGGTCGCGCCTCACGTAGATAGTTTAAGATTCTTTTTCCAGTTTTCAACGCTAGCTTAAATTCCGACGCTCTCTTAACCATCAGGTCAACTCCTCACAGAGTGTCCAGCACATCTGTTATCTAGTAGCTATGGCTCCCTTTGTTACCAAAAGTCGATTGACCCCTCTTTGCTGCCCAAACATTAAGACTATTAACGCCAACCAAAAAATTTTGATGGCCTTGCCATAAGTGGAAATTAAATGTTCGCTATGACTCTTTGGTCTCATTCACAATTCTCACTTCCAGTGGTTTCATCGAATCCAAATGCACATCACGTTGCGGGAAACAGATTGAAATCTTAGCTTCACGAAATAATTCTTCGATTCGAAATCGGATATCACTCTCTGCTACTCGACGATCGAGAAGCTTCTGAATCGTTAACCAAAAGATGGCTTCGAACTGAAGGCTACTATCGGCGAAATCCTTGAGTAAAACTAACGGCTCTCTATCCTTTAATATTGAGGAGTGCTCGAGAACGGCTTGCAGGAGTAGTTCGCGCACTTTTTTACAGGGGGAACCATAAGCGACGCCCACGGAAATGGTCGCTCGAACCGTGTTGTCGGAGAGAGTCCAATTCAGAACTTTCTTTTCCAGAAACGTGCTATTGGGAACAATAAGTCGAGTATTGTCGACCGCGTTGATCCTAGTACTTCTAGCGCCGATGGATTCCACCGTGCCCAACACTCCTTCGACATCGATAAAATCACCCACCGTGATCGGTCTTTCAATGAGTAGGATAAGTCCGCTGATGAAATTATTTACAATGTTCTGACTACCGAAGCCCAATCCGATCGCAGCAGCTCCCCCGAGTAGAGTGAAAACAGTTAGAGGAACATTCGCGGTCTTTAACGCCAAAAACCCAAAAAAGAGAATCAGAATGTAATAGCTGATCGAGTTAACCGCGGCCAGAGCGCCGGTATGCAGCTTCAGACGTTGGGAAAGACTTTTAGAGATTCTCCGGCTGAGAAACCCAGAGGCCAGAAACCCTAGGATGACGAGAAAAATCGCGACGAGGCATTTTCCTACGGTAACGGAGCTTCCATCTACAGAGAGAAGGGGATATTGCCAGATCGTCTTAAGCCAAGCACCAAAGTCGATTTTTTCAAGAAGTCGCATGAGCTACAAACCTCAGTAAATCCACAAGTAAGACTGCGAAGCTTTAGCCCCCTAATGGTCTATCCTTATCCCATGCTCACCTAGCACGGTAAAGGGAAAGACCTCTAGCGACAAGATACGTATGGATATTCGGCGTAATAAATGCGGGGCATTTTAACGGAAGCGAAAAGCTACCAGCGAAGCCAACGCCTCGTTAACAGCGAGCCAAGTCCAATCATAAGGACGATCGGAACGACGTGATAAACCAAAAGGTGAATCGCCTCTTGCGAATTGCAGTGAAGGCAAATTCCAAAAGCGCCTAAAGCAGTAGCGGCGATAAGTAGAGCTCGTGACGTCCTGCCTAAACCCAAAGGTGCTAGTTTGCGAATCATGCCCAGCAAAAGAAGAAGCGGGGCAAGAGAAACCACCACGATGACCGCCGAACATTTCGCTCCCGCGATTGCCCAACCAGTTGCGCTGAAATCAGAAAGCTCCCAACCTAATGCCATCATAGCGACCGCAAGAAATAAATAAGGAAGCACACGCAACAGTCCAGAGCTCGCCCTTCCCGGTAGCGAAAGCACAAAAGTCAAATACGCTGACGACATCCACGCGCCTATCAAGGAGGCGAGAAGAATCAAAAATGTGGGATGCGAAACAAGTGACGACATATCGGGACGAATCCGAAACAGAGTTAGGATTACAATGGCGGCCGAAGCAAGTGAGAGGACCAGCCATATTAAGGTGAGAGTAAAAGGAGAACGTGTGACGGAGACGGGACGTAGATCTTTAACTAGCCCATCAATAACATCATTCGATCTCACATTTTCTCCTTTCTTAAGTTCTTCCGCAAAAGTTTCATAGCTCGATGAATCGTTACTTTCACTGCCGATTCACTCATTTGAGTTTTGGCTGCGGCCTCGGCGATACTGAGTCCTTCCAGCTTCACCATCTGCAAAAGTCCTTTCGATTTGGCAGGAAGACTGGAAATTAAAACTTCAAGGTCGCTCGAAGTTGAATTTTCCGTAAAAACCGGAGAACTCAATACTTCCTCCAACTCGCTCAATTCGATGCTTACCCCTTTACGCTTTTCTCGCCGACCAAAGTCGATCGCTTTGTAACGAGCGATCGCAAAGAGCCACGGCAAAAACAGCTCACGGGAATCATAGGTGTGACGCTTTTGATGAATAGCGAGCAATACTTCCTGCACTAAATCGTCTTCCGTACCGCCTCCGCTCTTACCCATGCGGCCTAAAATTCGTGCAATATAGGCCTTCATCAAAACACGAACGGCTTCGAGTAACTCCCGATAGGCGGTAGCATCTCCAGCCTGAGCGTCCCGCATGGCACGCGCTAAGCTTTCCTCTTGGGAAGACAGCTTATTCACAGCAACCATAGTTAATTCGACAGGCTTTCAAAAAAGTTACTCCCAAAAGATAATAAATAGACTGTAACCGATTGCCCCCTACATCGAAATACCTATTAGGAACGAAAGCAATACCCGGGAACAATAAATCATGAATAAATCAATATACTTACTATTAGCAATTTTGGCGGTGCCTTTGCACGCTAGGGGCGAGACATCTTTTGAGATTCAAAGCCCTGAAACCCGGGTAAGTCTAATCGAACTTTTTACTTCAGAGGGATGTAGCAGCTGTCCCCCAGCAGATCGCTGGGTTGGTAACTTAAGGAATGAATCTGGACTTTGGAAGCAGTTTGTCCCAATTGCTTTTCACGTGGATTACTGGAATGGGAGCTGGCATGACCCTTTTTCCCGCAGTCTTTATACCGATCGCCAACGACAATACGCGAGCCAATGGAATAGCGGGCAGATCTACACCCCTGAATTTGTATTAAACGGAACCGAATGGAGAGAAGCAATGAATCATCCTTCCGTTCCCACGTCTGACCGTCCTCTCGTTGGAAAACTCACGGTAAAAAGAGTGGAGGACGGTTTTGAAGTCACCTTCCAACCCAAGGTGGGGGGCAGTCAATGGGTGGTGAACGGCACCTTACTGGGAAACGGATTGCTTAGTCGGCCCAGCAGCGGCGAAAACGGTGGTGCGACATTACGACACGAATTCGTCGCATTGGGTTTAGAAACAGTCGCTATGACCAAAAGCGGGGATAAGATGTCCGCCCATCTGCATTTTGCCTCTCCCACTCACTTTGGACAGTCTTCTCTTGCCATCGCTATTTGGGTGACGCACCCCGGAGATCTTACTCCCGTGCAAGCAGTCGGCGGCGATTTGCCCTGAAATTTTTAGGAGGTCAGTATGAATATGAAACCCTTACTCTTGATTCTAGGACTAACGGCTGCATTAACGGCTACCAACAACTACGGGAAAGATATGAAGACCTACAAAAAGATGTCGGAAAAGGAAATGGTCCAAAAGCTTAGCCCCTTGCAATACGAAGTTACGCAACAAGCGGGAACCGAGCCCGCGTTCAATAACGCTTACTGGAACAATCATAAAGATGGGATCTATGTCGACGCGGTTTCGGGAGAACCACTTTTTAGTTCCCTTGATAAATACGATTCAGGAACCGGCTGGCCGAGCTTCACCAAACCCATCGATCAAGACAGTGTGGTAACCAAAACCGATAAATCATTCTTCAGTACGAGAACCGAAGTAAAGTCGAAGACGGCTGACTCCCATTTAGGACACGTTTTTAACGACGGGCCTGGACCGAACGGGCTTCGCTTCTGCATGAACTCAGCTGCGATGCGTTTCATCCCCGTCGAAAAATTGAAAGAAGAAGGATATGAACGGTTTCTCAAATTATTTCAAAAAACCACTTTAGCGAAAAAAGAGTAACCAATTCTTCGGCGCGACGAAGTCAGTTAGGCACCGGAAAATTCTGGTGCCTAACCAACTAGGAGCATCCGTGAAGACAAAACTCAAATTCAACTCATTGACTCATATTACTTTTTTACTAGGCCTTTCGTGCTTACCTTCGGTCGGTTTTGCGATGAATCACTATCGAGCTACGCTCACCGACAGCTCACGTCAGCCGATTGCCCCTTCGCTCGTGGTAATCACAGCTCAGGGACATCCTCTCCCCTTTGGGCCAGGAGAAATAGCACCCATGGAGCTTGGAACTTTGGCGGAGCGTGGAAACACCGCTCCATTGGCGGCCCTTTTGGCGCAACAAGGATTTCACACAACGTCACAGGGACAGGGGCCGATTAAGACGGGGCAAACCCGAGTGTTTGAGTTTGACGCAGATCCGACTCATTCGTCTTTAAATCTTTTTTCCATGTTGGGCTGCACCAACTCGAGCTTTGTCGGACTTTTCGAACAGAAGTTGCCGCGCACTGGGAAAGTAACGGTATCGGTACCCGCCTTTAACGCTAACACTCGGGTGACAGACGAAAGACAAGACCACGTGGTTTGCTTTGGAGGCGATCCCAATAGCGCAGAAAAGGGCACGAGCGTGATCACCTCTTCCGAAGGATTGTTAGGCGTCGGTGATATCGATAAAGCCCAATGGTCGTGGGGAAGTTTTCCCGCCACCTTAACGGTTGAAGTCGTCACGATGTAATTTTTCCCGTGAAACCTCAAGGTCATGGGGCGGAGGGATAACTCACCTTATCGCTTCGCCCCACGACTTAACTTAGGATGTAAGTTATGAAAGCCAAAATAGGTAAATCCGCCGTACTCGCCTTCGGCGCAGTGGTTGCCGCCGTAGTGTGGATGACGGGAGCACAATCAACCGCAGCAAAAACCGCTCCCCGATTTACCGCGGACGGATTAGCGGTTACCGCCGATGCTCCGAAGCTATTTCCTCACACCGAAAAGGCAACCTTCGCTGCCGGCTGTTTCTGGGGAGTTGAAGATCAATTCCGAAAGCAAAAAGGGGTAGTGGCCACTGCGGTGGGATTCATGGGCGGACATACGAAGCGTCCTACTTACCATCAAGTTTGCAAAGGAGATACCGGACACGCGGAATCAGTTCAGGTCGAATTCGATCCTAAGAAAGTAACCTACCCTGAGCTTCTCAATCTTTTTTGGGATATTCACGATCCCACCTCTGGCAACGCCCAAGGACCTGACGTCGGTGACCAGTATCGATCAGCGATCTTCTGGCATTCTGAAAAACAAAAAGCCGAGGCGCTCGCTTCTCGCGATCGTTTAAAAAATTCAGGAGAACTAAAAGACTCCATAACCACCGACATCGTTCCTAGTTCCGAATTCACCTTGGCAGAAAACTACCATCAACAATACGTCGAAAAAGGTGGGTTCGCGATGTGCCACTTGAGAAAAAAACACTAAACAAAGGCCATCGTTAGCTCCCGGCGAGATCTTGAACGCAGGGCCCGATCTTCTCGGGCGCCACACTGTACGCATCAAATTCCTCGTAGCGGGCAAGGGTAATCCCCCGAATGCAGCTACTAAACTTCAGCATAAGATCGTTCTTCGAATATTCCATCGGAATATGCGCTAAAGGATGCTGAACTCCCCAATACCAAGGGCGAACATTGGCTTTAATAATGATTGAGGGAAAGCGATTCTCTTTCCACATTTTTAGAATGGATCGGCGATTAGTCTCTTCGGTAGCTACGCGCTCCACGAGTCCGGTGTCCATAGAAGGACGGACCGCAGAAAAAAGAAGGGGTCCAGAGATTTCCGAAAAAGTTAGTACGAATGGGTTCTTGTCTACGAGCCTGGCAATTTCTTGGATCAGAAACGCTCTTCTATCCGAAGTCTGCACTCCTTCCAAAGGCGCTAGGGAGAGCTTAGTCGTACAGTTACCTGGCGGCACATCGTAATAGGTATTGTGCCTTTGGTACTGAAAGCTTCCAAAGAGAACAGCCCCTACAAAAACGAGTAGCAAAGCGTGTCCTGAGCCTTCTGTAAAAACTCTTTTCGCATTTAGCGGTCTTAACCGGGAAGTCACATCGTCGGTTTCTTCGGCAAGGAAGGGAATGATTAAAGTCGGCATCACCCAAAAAAACGCAAGATAGCCATTCGCTGAGGACAGCGCCATACCCGTCGCTACCATGAGCGATAGGACGACGGAAGTGAGTCGGAAAATATCCCTATGAACGATCGCAGTAACGCCCAAAACAAAAGCTCCGCACACCCCTAAAGCTACATAGTCTCCCAACACTTCACCTATCTCTCGAGCATGGAAGAATCGGGTTAGAAAAAGAGCGAGAAAAGGAAACGCTATCCACGCCCTCAATCGCCCAGCTCGATTCGCGATTTTTCGCACCGGATCAGTCCAGGATGAATCGCTGTCGAAAACGAAAAGAACTCCGACTAGCGCCCAAAGCTGCCATCGTTCGAAGAGAAACCTAACTAGGCCGATGGCTTTAGCGGGTAGTCCCGTCCCTGCGTAGTCGCTCATAGTGACCATGGCACGAACCGAGGCCAGCCAATCGTGCCGAACGGATACTAAGTAAAGAGCGTCGGGCAAACAGACGACAGCGGCACCTGCTAAGTAGAAGAGAGCTAATGAGGCTTTCCAAGATTCACCCTTCTTTCGAGAAAGATAGCTTCCCCCGAAAGCGATAAGAATGGCGCCTGCGAAAATTGCAGGTAATAACGAGTTGTAAGCAACTACAGCGATTCCCATCACAAGTCCGGCGGCAAACAAATACCACCGTCTTCCCATCGTACTTTGCGTAGCGGCAGAATATAACGCGGCATGATGGAGCAAGAGGCAGTTCCTGACCCACCAGTTGTAAGACCACGTCGGCATCAGGAAGTAGTCGAACGTAAGGCACAGGACGAACGCCAAGGAGGCCGTGAGGCCAATCTTTCGTTTGAAAACCAACCGGAGGTACGTAAGTAGGCAAAGCGCATAGACCAGAACTGCTGCACGACGAATGGCCAGCACGGAGTAAGGTAACCAGGGACGAACCAATAGAAAATTCAGAATATCAAATTGACGCATTCCATTAAGATATTCATTAGCGAAGGGCTTATCGCCCAAAAGAAAAGTCTTCCACGCAGGGACTAAGTAGAAAGCTTCATCCGTAAGGTCGGCTCCGAAGCGACAGCGCCACAGATACAAAAAGACGGCGCCCAGGGCGGATACACAGAAGACCAGCGTTCCTAACCAGGTTCTCGTCTTCTCTTTGGAGACTGACTCCGACAATAAAAGAGGGAAACTATCGACGTTATTTGGCATGTGGGCGTTATTTTAGCATGGGGGTACCTATGGCTCGCAGCGTCGTCAATTGTGTGAAATCCTTCACAATCAAGTCTAGTTTTGCCGATAAGTAAGATGGAAAGAGAACCTTGGAAGGATCAATGAACGTACTAGTAGCCTCTTCACGGCAATTTAATCCAGAACACGAATGGATCTTTTTAGGCATTCGCAATCTCATCGAGAGCTTTATCGCTAAAAAGCTGAACTGGGCACTGTATGACAAAAACCCAGATCTCTTGCGAGACTCAGGCCCCAAGACCCATCGCGTGCAGCTCAATTCGAATTCGTTTCGTCATGAAACACTACTTCCCTTTTCCGCGGTCGTGCTCGCCGGCACTTCGCACTGGAACAGCCACGAAATGGAATTACTCTTTGGGTGCT